>JAGVIJ010000062.1 GCA_020056125.1 bacterium
GACACCCGTCGGGGCGCCAGCCTGGCCGCCCGAACCGCCGCTCGCCGCGCCGGTCTCGTTCTCCTCCGGATCCGACGCGCAACCGAGCCCGAAGACCAAAACCACCACCGCAACCAACCCAGCCAACGAAAAGATCTTGTTCATGATACGCACTCCTGTTGTAGACGCTATTGCGACCAGCTTAGACCTAGCTGTATCGACGCGTTCAATTAAACATGGATTTTAAAAAATGTCAATGCCGCATGCCAAAAACCGCGTAAAAACGCCAAAAATCAGCTTTTGACTCTTAATGCCCGACATTTTGCATTTTGGAGTTTGAATTTTGGATTTCTTAGCTCGCCGAATAGGTTTTAATGGCCGCGATGACTTCGTCCAATTCCCCATCCAAAATCCGGCCGATATTATGCCAAGAATTTTTTATCCGATGGTCGGTAATGCGATCCTGCGGAAAATTATAAGTGCGAATTTTCTCTGATCGCTCGCCGCGGCCAATCTGCGCCTTGCGCACATCAGCTCGCTCTTGGCGTTTTTTCTCTTCTTGCATTTCCCACAAACGACTGCGCAAAACCGCCATGGCGCGCTCTCTATTTTGCAATTGCGAACGCTCATCCTGACACGACACCGCCAAACCCGTGGGTAGGTGTGTAATACGCACCGCAGAATAAGTCGTGTTCACAGACTGTCCGCCTTTGCCGCCCGCGCAAAAAGTATCAATGCGCAAATCCTTGGCCTCAATCTTTATTTCCGTCTCTTCAATCTCAGGCAACACCGCTACCGTGGCCGTGGAGGTATGGATGCGTCCCTGCTTTTCTGTCTCCGGAATGCGTTGCACACGATGCACGCCCTGCTCGGTTTTAAGCGCGCCAAACGCGCCTTCGCCGCGCATGCTAAAAACCACTTCTTTACAGCCGCCGGTTTCCGCATGCGACTCGGAAATAAGCGAAGTCTTCCAACCCTTGCGCTCGGCATAGCGGCCATACATGCGAAACAATTCCTGTGCAAACAACGCAGCTTCATCTCCGCCCGCGCCCGCACGAATTTCTACAATCACATTGTTCGCATCCAATGGATCCGATGGGATCATAGCCAGTCGAAAAGCTTGTTCAGTTGCCGCCAGTTCGCGCTTCACTTCTTCAGCTTCTAATTCTGCCAACTCCTTTAAATCCAACTCTTTGGATTTGGCGGCTTCCTCCCAATCTTCTTGAGCTTGTTTGGCGGCCGCGTAACGCTCGCCTGCAGCCACCACAAATTTCGCGCGGTTGTATGCGCGTGAAACTTCTTGCAGTTTTGCCGAGTCAGTCAACACCTGCGGTTCGACGAGCATCTTTTCCAATTTTGCCATCTCGGCTCGCGCCTGCTCCAATTGTTTTATTAAATCAGACATAACTCAAAATTCCCCTCCCTTTTTTTGCCATATGTCGGACAACCAAAATCCGCCAATCTACCCAACCAACGGTTGCCTGGTAGCTTTTTTGGCGACTTTTTGCGCGGCGCGCTTATCAGCCTTGGCTTGTTTGCTTAAACCGCCGGCTTTGCTCGCTTGAGCCGCAACCTTATCTTGATATTTCTCCACACGACGAGCTGTATCAAGTAGTTTTTGCTTGCCAGTATAAAAAGGATGACACTGCGAACACAGCTCAACTTGCACTTCTGATGCCGTTGAACCCGTGGTCATGTTATTGCCGCATACGCAAATAATTTTTGCGTCCGTATGATATTTCGGATGGATGTCCTTTTTCATATTTTTGCTGTGAAACTATACCAAATCATTGACTTTCTGGCAAGAGATGATAGGTTTTGAGCATGAAAACCGCAGACTTTGACTATAAATTGCCCCCGGAGCTGATTGCTCAAAGTCCCGTACGGCCGCGCGATCATTCGCGGCTGTTGATTTTAGATAAAACCACCGGGCAGATGAAACATAAAAAATTTTATGAAATCGACGAATTTTTAAATCCGGGCGATCTCTTGGTGGTGAATGAAAGTAAAGTTTTTAAGGCTCGCCTGCATACAACGGATGGAATTGAAATATTTTTACTCCGTCCGGAAAAAAATTATTGGTACGCCCTGGCTAAACCCGCTAAGAAATTAAACAGCGGCCAAACCATAACTTTTGCCGACCAAACAGCCGCGGTGATTGAAAAGCGCGCTGACGGAACCGTGCTGATTGATTTTAATTTACCTCCGGATCAAGTCGTCGCTCTGGCTGAACGCATCGGCCAAGTTCCCATCCCCCCTTATATCAACCGGATACCGAACGATGAACGCGATTATCAAACCATCTACGCAAAAAACGTGGGATCGGTAGCCGCGCCCACGGCCGGATTTCATTTCACGCCCGAGCTCATGGAAAAATTAAAAGCGCGGGGAATAAAATTCGCCACCATCACACTGCATGTTGGCTTGGGCACCTTCCGTCCCATTAAAACTGACGAGATTGAAGAACACGTAATGCATGAAGAATGGATCGAAATTCCGGAAGAAACATCACGCGCGATTCAAGAGACTAAACGAGCCTGCCTGCCGGCAGGCAGGCGCGGCGCACGCGTGATCGCCGTGGGCACCACCTCGGCGCGCGCTTTGGAATCCGGCATACAACGCGGCTTCACCAATATTTTTATTGCCCCGGGATATAAATTTAAAATGATTGATGCGCTCATCACGAATTTTCATCTCCCAAAATCATCTCTCTTGGTTCTGGTTTCGGCTTTAGCCGGCAGAGAAAATATTTTGCGCGCCTACGCCCAAGCCATCAAACTCGGCTACCGCTTCTATTCCTTCGGCGATGCCATGTTTATCGCCTCTCACCCCTCCAAAATATTCTCAATATAATAATACTCCGGCTTTTTGTTCGGAACCGCAAGGATAGCCAGCGCGTCAACTTGATAGCGCACGGGCGGAGCCGGTTCAGTCATTAAATAAAATTCCACGGTGCGCCGCAAGTGCGTGAGCTTGGTCGGCGTAATGGCCTCTTCCGGATTTCCATACTCCGTGGTGTGGCGCGTCTTGACTTCAATAAAATGCGTCACCCCGTCCTTCTCGCAAATCAAATCAATCTCGCCCCAGCGGCAAGACCAATTGCGCGCCACCACCTTAAACCCTCGCGCAGAAAAAAAGGCCGCGGCTCTATCTTCACCGCGGCTTCCGAATTTCTTTCTGGGATCAAAATTCATAACTTACTGGCCTTTTTTCGGCAACCACTTTTCAATCTTTTCCCGTTCTTCTTTTTTCCTATTCATAGCCGGAACATCAATCCAAATGTATTTTATAATCCACCAGGCATAAACCAAAAAAATCACCACCCATAAAACATAAAACGCTCGCGCGCTTAACAGATAGATGCGCTGGGTTTCAAACACATACAACAACAAACCCGCCAAACCTAAAACCGTAAAAGCGCTGGCGATCCTGTGGAGCAGCCGACGCGTAATCTTTTCCCAGCCATGCCGCATAGCCACCAAGCGCACCAAAATTCCGGCCAAGAAAAATGCGCAAAAGAATAACAACAGACCGCGCAAAATCAGTGGCGAAAAAGGCGCCGGAGTGAAGTTGATCCAATACGAGATTCTCAATAAGGGCGGTAAAACCATAAATTTTAATTTTTAATTACTAAATTTTTAAACGCGGACTTCAGGCCACCGGGCTCGCAGTTCGTTCAAAAATTAAACCATAATGATATTGCCCGGGTTCAAATTCTTGTAAGAACTTAAAGAGTTGGCCGCTGAAAATCTTTTTAGCTTTTTCCCGGCTCACGCGCAAGTTGAGCGGCGGTCCGAGCGGAGTATCCGATGTTTTCCAGTCCACCACTATTAACCGTGCGCCGGCCTTAGTCAAACGCGCCATCTCTTTGCGCGCCTGCTCCAAATCTTTAATCAAAAAAAGATTGTTGATCAAAAGCGCCATGTCCAACGAACCATCCTGAATGGCTACGGCGCGAAATTTTTCAATATCCGCCCAAACCGGTTTGATATTAAAAATTTGATCCTGCTTGGCCAGACGATCCACTTGCTCCAATACTTGGCGCTGAATATCCACGGCAAAAACCACTCCGCGCTGGCCCACCAATTTAGCTGCCGGGAACACAAAATGCCCCAGCGCTCCGCACCCCAAATCAGCCACTCTATTCCCCGCTTCCAGTTCCACCTTCTCCAAAAGGCTGAAGGCGTTTATGAGTTCGGTTCCGGTTAAATGAGACATATATTCTGTTGAATTAAAAATGAAAAACCGCGCCCAGCGTAGCTTCTAAAAAAGCGCTCCATAGATTTGTAGCCACCATGAAACCGATGAACGCCGCGGCCAGGCCGATCATTTTATACATCAAAGTCGAACCTCCGCCCCCAAACTTGGCGTCAGCCCACGAGATGGGGCCGAAAAAATCCGAGAACACTCTGGTGCGGATGACCATGTACGAACCCAACGCGGCTATGGCTAAACCCAATAAAATGCGCAAAATAAAACCCATCATATTTTCTGCTTAATATAATATCACATCGCGGTCGCAACTGTAATCTAAATTTTAGACTCGTCGGCTCATTAGCAATGGTGCGCGCACAAGGACTCGAACCTTGGACCCCCTCGGTGTAAACGAGGTGCTCCCCGCCGAAAGGCGACGAAGTCGCCATTCAGGCGGGCCCGCCTAAATGCGCTTGGCGCTTTTGGCGGGTAACCAACATGGATTATCAAACTTTGGTGGACGCTGTAGGGTTCGAACCTACGACCCCCTCGGTGTAAACGAGGCGCTCTAACCAACTGAGCTAAGCGTCCTTAAATAATTTTGTAATCTCTTCCTTAGATAGCCGCGACCAAAACCAGTTTTCAACTGCTGTTCACGACATGCGGCATCTCTCTTAGAAATACAAACTTCATAATAAACAAGCTTTATTTCCTGCATAGCAGCTGTGGTTTGGGTTTTGCCTGCCCGATGCTCATTTATTCGTCTGCTAAGGTCATTGGTTATCCCAATATAAAACTTATTTTGTATCTTACTGTAAAGGACATACGTATACCACATATGGAATAATGCTCCCCGCCGAAAGGCGACCGAGTCGCCATTCAGGCGGACCCGCCTAAATGCGCTTTGCGCTTTTGGCGGGTAACCAACTGAGCTAAGCGTCCTTAGATCATTCTATTTTAAACCGTTAACTTCCGCTGAATATATAGACTTTTCACTATTTTGTCCAGCGGCGTTTAGAATTAAAATGGAACAGCCGTTAACATGTTAGTGCAACTAACTCGTTAACAACTGTCCCATGTCTATCTTAGAACGCGTCCCGTCGGACGC
>JAGVIJ010000028.1 GCA_020056125.1 bacterium
AAAGGCTGGATCGCATCATCGCCGCGGACTTGCACGCGCCACAGGTGGTCATGGCCGGCGGTACGGGTCTGATCACCGAGGTGTCGCTGGTGCGCCGCATTTTGCAGCGCGTTCTGGAAGATACCAAGACACTGGATCTGCCCCTGTGTTTGGCTCTGCCTGACGATGGCGCAGCCAAGCGCATCGAGTCCGTGTACATCGAGGTCGAGAAGAGCCTGGGTATCCACTTGCCCATCGTGTTCGGAGCCAAGCGTCGCGCTACCAGCCGCCAATCGGAGATCAAGGAGCTGTTCGGCGAGCTGGAAGCACTGAAGGGCGCTCTGGCCATCATGCTGGATGATGAGCTGGCAACCGGCGGCACCAACGACCACACGGCCGCTGCGCTCAAGGCGAAACACGGCGCAGCTCAAGTCTGGGCTGCGGTCACGCACGGCGTGTTCTGCCCGGGCGCTGAAGTGCGGTTCGCAGATACAACTTGTTCCGTGGATCGGGTGTACTCCACGGACACCATTCCTTTCGACTCTCGGCCGCATCTCGCGGAGCTCATCCAGAGCGGCAGACTCCGAGTGATCTCGTGGTTGGATGATCTGGTCAAGCTGATCTACTTCCACCACTGGGATCTCTCGATCCGCGCCATGCGCTAAACTTTCTTCTGTCTCCACTCACCGTCTCGCCTGGCCAGCAGACGGTTTTTTGTTACTGGCTCTAAATTTTCAAGCCCTGCCGTCGGCGGGGCGCGGAAAATTTAGCAAGCAGTAACAACCCCGCACTAAGCCTATGCAGGACGAGACTTTTGGCAAAACGGGAGCCGCAGGCCAGCTGAGCTGGCCGCAGGCGTTTCCGTGAAGTTGACTCCATTAGCCGAAGAATTATCGTCGGGCTTTAGTGCTAGGGTAGTTTTAATAGCCTTCTATTTCAGCTTGACGAATTGCGTATTTTTTAGTATTCTCGGCCGCACATGGGCATGGCCTCTTCGTCTAATGGTTAGGACAGCGGCTTTTCAAGCCGTTAACAGGGGTTCAATTCCCCTAGAGGCTACCAAATAAAATTACCCCAAACACGGGGTAATTTTATTTGGTGGGAATCTAACGTGCGACGAAATATTGTTATGGCTCAATGGTTTTTAGAGTCTGCGCCATCCTTGGCGATGAATTTCAGTTGTACGATTTTATCGTATAACTGAAAACCTTCCTCCAACTCCTTACGTGCCAACACACCGCTCTTACAGGATGAATGCCGGGCTTCTTTTTTATCGTACGAATAGATATGTGAGATAGTATCAACCTCTTATCTTATTCTTAGAGATATGTTAATCTCGAAACATGAAACCGATCCTCGAAGAGAAAGATTTCCTCCCAATCGTCCAAAAGGCAATTGCTCAAAAACGGCACGCGCCATACCTGCGAGGGGTTTTGGAAAATTACCGGCAATACCGCGATTTTTTTGAGCGCCAATTCACGGGAGAGGATTCCGATGACGTATTCAGCGTTCGGGCGAAATATCGCGGTAAGACGCCGGTCTGGCGCGACATCCAGATCCTTGGGATACAAACCTTGAATATTTTAGCGGAAACGATTGTCGAAAGCATGGAATGGGTCAACGTCCATCTTCACGGATTCTGGTTGCCCGACGAGCATCGCATGCGGATTTTTAATTCATTTGGAATTTTTCACGATGGTATGGAAGACGATCCGTATCCGACTTACAAGACGAAACATGTGCGTATATGTGATCTTCCGTGGAAGGAAGAGCCGATTATCGGATTTATGTTTGATTTTGGTGATGGCCACGAGTTCGATATCCAGTTCCGCGGTAGACGCAAGCGGACTAAGAAGGATCGAGCAAATGCGTTTCCGTACCTTTCTGATCAGCGTGGTGTGGCGCCGGAGCAATATCCCAAAGAGTTGAATTATTGAAACGTGTGATTCTTTTCATGCTAGGATATTGGTTATGAAGAAAAAGATGAAAGTCCTTGGAATTGAGACCAGTTGCGACGAAACATCCGTGGCCATTATTGAAGTGAATGGAAAATCGGTGCGGGTTTTATTTCACGAAACCGCGTCGCAAATTCCAGTGCATCAAATTTATGGCGGAGTGGTGCCGGAGGTGGCGGCGCGTTTGCATGTGGCGGAAACTGTCACGCTGTTGGATCGAGCGTTGGGTTTTAATATCGAATATCGAATGTCGAATGTCGAATGTCGAAGTGTTAAGACTAAATCTCCAAGCGCGAAATTCGAAATTCGCCTGCCTGCCGGCAAGGCAGGAAATTCGAAATTCGGATTTGACGCCATTGCCGTAACCCAAGGCCCGGGGCTGGCTACTGCTTTACGAGTGGGGATTGAGGCCGGACGGACTTTGGCCATGGTGACCGGCAAACCGATAATCGGCGTGAATCATCTTGAGGGTCACTTGGCTTCAGCCTGGTTGATACCTGAAAATCGTCGGCACTGGAAATTTCCCATGCTTGCGCTTTTGGTTTCAGGCGGACACAGCGAGCTGGTACTCATGAAAGATTTTTGCGACTATCGCGTTTTGGGTCGCACGCGCGATGATGCGGCGGGCGAGGCGTTTGATAAAACCGCCAAGCTCATGGGTTTGGGTTATCCGGGCGGGCCGATTATTTCCAAACTGGCCAAACAAGGTCGTGCGGATGCGTTTGATGTGCCGCGGCCCATGTTGCATGATCCATCTTTGGATTTTAGTTTTTCCGGTTTGAAAACCGCGGTGCGTAGGATCTGGGAGGGCTTATCCAAAAAACAGCGCGCGGATAAACAGGTAGCGGCTGATCTTTGCGCCTCAATCCAAGCGGCCATTGTAGAAGTTTTGATGACTAAAACTCTGGCGGCCGCTAAAAAATATCAGCCCGCCTCCATCATCATGGTGGGCGGCGTATCAGCCAACCAACAATTGCAGGCGGCTCTGCGTTCCGGAGTCCGTCGAGAATTAAAGGGCGTGCGCTTGCTTAGTCCGCCCAAAGGCTTTTATACTGATAATGCGGCCATGATTGCGGCGGCCGGAGCGTGGCGGTTCATACAGGGCGAAAAGCATGATTGGAAAAAGCTGGATGCCAAACCGGAATTAGATCTTTAATCGTCATTGCGATGACATGCAAAATTTATGCGCAACGTCACATTAATTAAAGACAAACATCGCAAGCAATTCAAAATTCCATCTGAAAAAGATTGGGGCGAGTTGGCCGAGCAGGTGGCAGCCGGATTAGAACCCGGCCACATCGTGGCGGTTTCCGGTCCGCTGGGTGCGGGCAAGACCACTTTTGTACAAGCGCTGGCCAAGGCGCTGGGCATCAAAAAGAATATTCAAAGTCCAACCTTTGCGCTTATGCGATCTTACCCAATCCCCAAGCGCGATGAGCTCAAACGTCTTTTACATGTGGATGCTTATCGTATCGAAGATGAGCGCGACCTCCTGCCTCTGGATCTTGATCAAGAACTGGCTGACGGCCAAACCGCGCTCGTGCTAGAATGGCCGGAAAAAATAAAAAACTGGATTGACCGCAAGCCGTCAATCCAGATTAATATCGCTTAAAAATTTTCACGGTATCTTAAACCCCCGTGCTAACGGCCGGAGGCGCGGGTTGTGCTTGTGTTGTTGTGTCTAAAGGATCTTCTGTTTCCACCTGCATTTCAGCTACGCGCAAGACTTCTTCCACCGAAGTTAAACCTTCCATGGCTTTGAGTAAACCATCCTGCACCATGGTAATCATGCCTTGCTTGGACGCGATATCAGCCATTTGATATTCCGAAACATTGCCGCCTAAAATGACTTTTTCAATCTCCTTGGTCATGGACATGACTTCATAGATACCCACGCGCCCTTTGTAGCCCAAGCCGCGGCAGGTTGTGCAGGCCTTGTTGCCTTCCACTGCGCCATAAAATTCCAACTTGCTGAAGTCCACGGTTTCGTCGGAATTCGCCGGCAGGGCTTTGAGGGTTTGTTTAACCTGCGTGAGCGTAGCCGGATCCAATTCAATCTTTTTCTTACAAGTCGGGCAGAGTCGGCGCACCAGACGCTGGCCGATCACGGCATTGATGGCCGGCGCCAGCAAAAACGGTTTGACGCCCATGGATAAAAAGCGGGGGACAGCTCCGGCCGCTGAATTGGTATGAATGGTGGATACCACCAGGTGGCCGGTGAGCGCCGCTTGAATGGCAATCTCTGCGGTTTCCAAATCGCGAATTTCACCCACCATGACCACATCCGGATCTTGGCGCAGAATCGAGCGCAGGCCGCGCGCAAAATCATATTTTTTAGATTGATCAACCTGGCTTTGGTTGATGCCTTCAAGTTTGTATTCAATTGGATCTTCCAAAGTGATGATCTTCACGTCTTCGGTATTCAATTTTTTTAAAATCGCGTAGAGCGTGGTGGTCTTGCCTGATCCGGTTGGGCCGGTGGTGATAATCATGCCATTGGGCCGCTGAATTTCGCGCTGGATTTGTTCAAAGGCTCTGCCGCGAATACCCAGATCAGCGAAGGCCAGAGCGATAACCTTGGGCCGCAGAATACGCATGACCACTGATTCGCCAAAAGCCGTGGGTAAAAAAGATACGCGGATGTCAGTCTTTTCATCTTTTATGTAAATCGTAATGCGCCCGTCTTGCGGTACATTTTCAACATTGATTTTGACTCCGGCTACGAGCTTGAGCCGGCTGATCATCTGCTTCCAAGTTTCTTTGGATAGCTTGGCCGCATCATACAGCACGCCGTCAATGCGGAAGCGCAATTTAATATCCTTCTCTTCAGCTTCAATGTGAATGTCCGAAGCGTCGCTCTTCAGCGCTGCGCCGATCATTATGGTCACCGTATCAGTCAGAGAGACGTGCGCAATTTTGTCTTGCAAGTCGCCGGGGCTGGTGATCTCTTTCCCCAATCGTTCTAGATCCGCCTCTTCAATCCGCACGCCGTAGATGACTTCTTTAATTTCCGGAATCATGGCGTAGAGCTTGAGCGCATTTTTAAAACTGGTGTCTGAAATCAGGTAGGTCTGCACATGCGCGTTTTGTTTTTCCGCCAGCTCTTTAGCTAGCGCCTCAACCTCGGGACTTGGTTCAGTGGTGGCCAAACGCAACTCTTCTTCAAGTTTCAAAAAAATTACGGCATTGATTTTTTGCGCTTGCTCGCGCGAGATTAAAGATAGGGCTTCGGGCGCGATGGGGAAGCCTTTCAAATCAATGTAAGGCAAACCCAGCGCCGCGGCTTTTTGCCCGGCTTGTTTCTCTAGAGCCTGCAACTTGATCTCTTCCATCTTTTCGGACAGCTTGGTTTCGGCCACAGTTTTTTCAACCACCGGCGCTTCCGAGGTTGGGGTGGCTGCGGACGCGGTCGGTGCGCCAACCAAACTAGCTCCGGCCGGTGGCGGAGCCGCCGCTTGGGCAGCGCGACTCTGCTTGAGTAAATCTTCTATGGAAGCGGTTTTTTGCGGCATGATATTAGGCATAACCAAAGATGAAAAAAGCTTAGCGCTTTTTCTTGGAGTGTTCAATCAACTAGCGTCATGGCAAAATCGCGCGAATCATCAAAAGAAGCCGGTAATATTTTGCACCAAACGATGGAGCTTGGGAACTATACCGCCCTCGCCGAGCTTGCGATAGAGGTGGATCCAAGTGGCATATTGCAATTGAATGGTAAAGGCTCCGGTCAGCACCACACCCGTCAAAAAGACTGCTGCACCGATGGCTAGACTGCACATAA
The DNA here is from genome assembly GCA_020056125.1 of bacterium. Lineage (GTDB taxonomy): Bacteria > Patescibacteriota > Patescibacteriia > 2-12-FULL-60-25 > 2-12-FULL-60-25 > JAHIUG01. The sequence continues at coordinate 5,713 of JAGVIJ010000028.1, forward strand.
ATAAAGCGTTGGACTGGATGATGGCGGCCGCCAGGAAGAAAACAATAACCGGAATCATTAAGAATAGATATATGATGAAATACAAAATCCAAATTCCAATTGATAGGAGTGTTTGCAAGACCGCGGTTTCAATGGTGGTGACCCAATTTTTGGCGAACAACGTCCAAGCGCGTCCGATGGCCGCACTCAATGGCGCGCCATGTAACACCACGGCATTCAGCGCGAAGATTTGTACCACTGCAATTAAAAATACGATGGGCAAGAAAATCAAAAAGGATCCTATGTAGATGAGATAGGCCGTGAGGCGAGTTTGGTCTAAAGCCCAATTCAAAGGCAGAGAGGTTAAAAAGCGAGCCAGATACAAGCCGCCGCAAGCCAGCAGGTTAAGCGTAACAATGGACCAGAAAGAGCCGGCGCCGACATGCAAGGCCTCGCGGAGCGTGGGGTGCTTGCCGCGCATGCGCGCGCCGATGGCAAAAATTAATCCGCCTTGCGCAATGCAGGATAGGCCGATAACAAATAGCGCGAGCAGAGTCAGCAAGAGCAGTATCTCCACGCCGCTCACCAGGGCAAAAACAGTTTCAGATTTTTGTGCGTTTAAAACCAGGGTTTGCAAGACGACCTTGCCCATGCCCAAATTCATCCAGCTACTTTGCAAGCTGACAGCGCGAATGGAGCGAGCTAAAACATCATAGGCGCTGGCGCTGACTAAAATGCCGGCGAGCAAAGACAGAATCCAATAGCGTCGATCATGCCAAGCGGTTTGCAGGGCTTGAGATAAGACTTCGCGATAAACCGGTCGGTGGCTTGATTTCAAAATCATATGGCCATCATTATATCACAAAATACCGTCCCACGTCCGACGTCCTAATAAGCTAAAGCCTAAGAAGCTAAAAAGCTATGTCGCTACAACCGGTGGGATAAGATTTTGGGCATTAGCCGGCGGCAGGCCGACGATGTCATAAAATTCTTTGCGCTCCAAGGTTTCTTTTTCCAGTAATACGCTCGCCACTTTATCAATGACGGTTTTATTACCTTGCACGATTTCGCGCGCTTTCTTCAAGCCTGCGGCAATCAGCTTATCCATCTCCTCGTCGATCTTGCGCGCTACATCTTCGGAATAATTTCGGTTCTCATGAATCTCGCGGCCCAAAAAAATCAATTCATCTTGTTCGCCATAAGTGCGCGGCCCCAAGGTTTCGGACATGCCCCATTGCGTAACCATGTGCCGCACCAAACGCGTGGCCTGTTTCATGTCATCCGAAGCGCCGGTGGTAATGTCGCCGAAAAAGATTTGCTCGGCCGCAAAACCGCCCAACAAAATTGCGATGTCCTCCATATATTCTTCGCGGCGGCGCATCAGACGGTCTTCGAGCGGCATCTTTAAGGTATAGCCGGCCGCATGTCCGCGCGAAATGATGGAGATTTTTTGCACCGGATCCGTGTGAGGTTGCAGGTGAGTAACCAACGCATGCCCGGCTTCGTGCACAGCTGTAATTTTGCGTTCCTCATCTTTGAACATGCGATTTTTGCGTTCCGGACCCAGCAAAACTTTTTCAATTGATTCCAAAAGATCCACCATTTCCACTTGTTTTTTATCGCGGCGCGCGGCCAAAATTGCGGCCTCGTTAATCAAGTTGGCTAAATCAGCGCCGCTAAAACCGGGCGTGCGTTCAGCCAGCTGACGCAAGACCACATCCGGAGCCAGAGGCTTGTTCCTGGCATGCACAGTTAAAATTTCATGGCGCTCTTTAATATCCGGTAAATCCAACACCACGCGGCGATCAAATCGTCCGGGGCGGAGCAGAGCCGGGTCAAGTACGTCAGGTCGATTGGTGGCCGCCACCACAATGATGCCCAGGTTGGGTTCAAAACCATCCATCTCCACCAAAATTTGGTTTAAAGTTTGTTCTCGTTCATCATGCGAACCGCCTAAACCTGTGCCGCGCTGACGACCCACTGCATCAATTTCATCAATAAAGACAATGCACGGCGTGCGCTTTTTGGCTTTGCTGAACAGGTCGCGTACGCGTGAAGCGCCTACGCCTACCAGCATCTCCACGAATTCCGAGCCGCTCATGTGAAAGAACGGCACGCCCGCCTCGCCGGCCACAGCGCGTGCGAGCAATGTTTTGCCCGTGCCCGGAGAACCCATGAGTAAAACTCCCTTGGGAATTTTAGCGCCCAAGGCCACGAATTTTTCTGGATGTTTCAAAAATTCCACGATCTCGGATAATTCTTCTTTAGCTTCTTTGACCCCGGCTACATCCGCAAAGGTTTCTTTTTTTGTATCGGCATCAATTTCCCGCGCGCCGGATTGCCCGAACATTAGAGCGCGATTGTTTTGTCCTTGGACTTGGCGCAAAAATAGCCAGATGAGCGCGAAGATCAACAAGAGGGGAATCAAGGTGGGCAGAATGGCGCGCAGCCAGTAGTTCAAACCTGTCCCTTCTTGCACCTCAATGGGCACGGCGCGAATTTTGTCCGCGGCCACGCCGTAATTTTGCAGCAGCTCTGACAAGGATTCGCCGCTTTCCTTTTGAGCATTGGCTTTAGAGTCATCCGCGCGCACAATTGAAACCTCGGTGCCGCGCACCACAATGGATTTTACGTTGCCCTGTTCAATCTCCGTGGCTAAAGCCGAGAGATTAAGCTTGGGAATATCTTCTACGTTTACAAACACCAAAAACATTCCGACCAAAGTCAGACTACCAACAAAGATAAGTATGTTGCGCCAGGTCGTGTTCATGTTATTAGGCGGTAGCCGCGTTACCTGCGGCTTTTTCGGCCGCGACTTCTTCTTTAGGCTTCTTCAACGACAGCCCCAAACGATGGTTGGTGGGATCAATGGTTACAATGCGGAAACTGATTTCATCGCCCACGCGCGCAATTTCATTTACATCTTTGACCGGCTTATCAGCTAACTCGCTGATGTGCGCCAGGCCATGAATCTCCGAATCCAGCTCCACGAACAAACCAAAGGGATTGATTTTAAGCACGCGGCCTTTAACCATTTGTCCAACCTGGTATTTTCCGGCTACATCGCGCCACGGGTCGGGCACCAGCTTTTTCATGGAGAGGAAAATTTTGGAGCCTTCAACATTTATAATTTCAGCCTTCACCATGTCGCCGACCTTAAGCAGGTCTTGCGGATGGTCGATGCGCTGCCAAGCGATTTCGGAAATGTGCACCAAGCCTTCGAGATTTTCGTCAAAACATACGAAAGCTCCGAAGTCAGTAACCGCAGTAACCTCGCCCTCCACCATGTCGCCCACTTTATATTTAGAGATCACGCCTTCTTGCTTGGTTTCCCACACGGCCTTTTCTGAAACAATCAATTTTTCTTCTTCATCATTCACGTCCAATACTTTGACATCAATGGTTTGATCAACCAGCTCTCTTAATTTTTCCAGGATCTTATTTTTTTCGCCGCCCACCACGCGCGGATAATTTTCCGGCGAGAGTTGAGAGACCGGCAAAAAGCCGTTGACGCCTTCCACGCGCACCAGCAAACCGCCTTTGTTGGCGTCCAAAATTTTAACCGGCACCACGCTGTTTTGCGCCATTAATTCTTTCAGCTTATCCCACGAACGCTTGCGACCGGCGCCCTTAAGCGACAATTCCAATTCTCCGAATTCATTATCTAAATCTTTGACCGCGGCTTCAACTTCATCGCCGACCGATAAGTCGATATTAGGATCAAGTTCTGGTCCGCGTACCATGCCCACGGCTATGCCTCCGATGTCCAAACGCACTTCATTGCGTCCGACCGAGATGACCGTGCCCCTGACCGTATCGCCGATACTTGGATATTGCGGTCCAACGGCCGAGAGTTTTTTTTCAAATTCAGTTGCGGCAGTGAGTTTTGTTTTGTCGGTTTTTTGAAAGGTTAACATGTGAATTAAATTTATCCCGACCGAAGCGTCGGGACTCCACCGCGTTTTTAGCGCGGGTGGATGTGATTAATTAAGTGGCCTGTACCTTATAAGAAAAAGTGATTTTTGGCAAGCTTACCCGCCCAGGCGTACACCTCTACAATAAATTTGATAAAAAAAGACCCCGAGGAGTTAACCAAGGGGTCGAGAGCCGTCGAGGGGGGAAGAGCGGGTTGAGAAGGAACTGGATGAGGCGTGTTCTTGTTTAGAATAGAGGCCTAGCCAGAGGTGAGATCTGCTCACACCAACATACGAAGTCCTGCAGGACTCACGTACGTACCTTCTCTTCAACATGTTAATTCGCTGGAGGGCGAACAGGGGGAGCCGATAATCCGGTTAAGGACTTCTTTACTCCTTTTTCACATGCCTCCTCTTTGGATCAAGTAGGCGAGAGGCGCAAGCGCCAGACGGAAACTTGGATCTTCTCAAGCTACAGTTTGAACCGGAGTCCATTCTGGAGCTCTAGAGCCGAGGCTCTAACAAAGGGGAGAGGATCAGGGATCCGAGATTTGCGGGTCTCGAATCTTGTTCAGTGACAGTCAAGCCACAGTTTGAACCGAAGTCCATTCCGAGACTCTAGAGAAACCGCAGGTTGTTTGCAGTTGTCAGCTTCAGGCTCATGCCCTGGAGAAGACTCAACCTTTTGGTTCGGCGCATTAGCGCAAGACTCCGGCGAACTCCTTGTACAAGAAGCTTCGCTGAAGCGCTGATTTGACCAAGCTCGAGACCGGGACCACCTTGCGGAGGACTCGGAGACGAACACAATCGCCACAGCTGTCACCTAGATCTTTTACAGATCTGACAGGTTCCTTTGAGGTAATCTCAGAACCTTGTCGAAGACGTCACGAAGGTTTGCTCTTTAGGCTTGCGGCCTTGGGAGCTTGCCACTGTCAGAGGATTTTCATCCGCGCGGGAGAGGCCAGGGGACGGATCCCCAAGCGAGTTCAACCGCCAGTGAAAACTTCGAGGCTTGACTATCTGCTACTTCCTTCAAGTGCCCCGGAGGGAGACAAGAAGGATCCTTTTCGCGTTGCCGCTACAGAGGATTTTGCGAGAGTCTCTCGGCCGAGAGACTTCAGTAGCTTGCGCTACCAGATAGAGAAGTCTTGAACCGAAGCCTCGCCGATGGTTGGGGTTACCCAGCCTCAGACAGGTGACGTCACGTTCTTCATTTCTCAACGAGCAGGGCTATATCATAATCCCATACCCAAAGTAGTGTCAAGGGGTGAAGTAGGACAAGTTTGAAAAAATCTAATTCATGGCTGGATTGAGCGCAGTATCAGCCAATGCGATGTGTGATTGAGGGGGGAGTTATCCACAGGCCCCGCACTAAACTTTTGCCATTCTGTTTCTCATCTTGTGATGCAAGACAGAATGAAACAGTGTGTTTTTAAGTCGCGTTTTCAGACCAGCAATTCGTAGAATACGAAAACGCGGGCAAAAGTTAGTGCGGGGTAAATTAGTGGATTAGGATTTGATCTGAATAATTGGTATATTGGTGTTAAGATTTTTAATCTATTAAAAACTTATGTCGGATTTATATTTAAATTTTGAAGATCGTGCCGAGGTAATGGAGTTTTTATCTGAAATAAGCGTTTTTGCAGACAAAAAAAGCCGCGGCGCTGCTGAAGATCTAATCAGGGCTTCGGATCAAGGCCGATCTTTGACTGCTGAAAAGCTGGCGGATTTTACGCGGCGGATGGCCGTAGCCACGTGGCCGGCGCGGGTTGCCATGCAAGATCATTTTTCTCACCGAGCTGTGATCGAAGAATGGGAAAAGGTGGCCAGCCAAGTGGAGCCGGCGCTGGAAAAAAAGATGTTTGGTTTTCGCAAAGGCGCGGGCGCTAAGACGCTGGATGATTTGCTAAAGCATCCGGATGCGGGAGATACTTTTAGCGCTGAAGATCTTTTGGCTATTCAAGATGTGCGGCGCAGAGCGCGTGAAGATTTTTGGAACACAAAAAAAGCCACGCTCAAAACTTTAATCAAAAAATATCAGCAGGTTCTGGGAGAATACCAGGCGCGCTTTCAAAAATTGCGCGAGCTGGCCGCGGTTTTTACAACCGGCGTTCAAGATGAAATTTATTCCAAACTCCAACATTTTGAAGATCGAGTGTTATTTGGATTGGAATCGGTGCCTTTGGAAATTTTAGACGAGGAAATTTTATATTACGTTGAGCAAAAAGAACTTCCGCTATAAGCAGTGGCCTGAAGCGTCTGCGATAATATTTGCGCAGCCGGATGCCAACTTTGAGATTGGCGAATTTCCTGCCTTGCCGGCAGGCAGGCGAATTTTGAATTTCGGATTTCGGAGTTTAGTATGGGACATTCGATATTCGACATTCGATATTCGACATTCGATAAAATGATGCGCAGCGCCTGAACCCAATGCTGTGGCTTGGCTGGATCAGCGAATAATGTCCCCGGAGGAGCGGTTTCGGGCAAAGCGCCGGCAGTGGAAGCGACGCAGGGCGTGCCGTAAGCCGCGGCTTCATGCAACGGTAAACCATAGCCTTCATACCAAGATGGATAAAGAAACGCCGCCGCGTTTTGGTAGAGCTCGGCCAGTTCGGAATCCGTCGGTCTGTAAACAAGACGAACCCATGGTAGGGGCGGATCAGTGTGTCCGCCCGAGCCGACACATGGGTCGGCCCCTACCAATAATAATTCTAAATTTTCAAATTTCGGTTCTTGCCGTAACGCCGCTACTGCTTGTACCGCGGTTGCCGAGTTTTTGCGCGGATCATCAGTGCCCAGCGCAAGAACATATCTTGGCGAAGTTCGAACTTCGAACTTCGAATTTCGAATATTTTGTATTGTTGGGCCGATTGGGATAACGGTTATTTTATTTTCCGAAACACCCAACAATTTTACCGCATCTCTTTTGGTGGTCTCGGACACAGCTAAAAGCGCGCTGGCACCGCGGATTAATTTCTCCGGTCGTATGGCTCTATGCCACAAACGCATCTTGCGCGAGAACCAACGCGGTTCAATCAAAAAAGATAAATCGTGCAGTAATAGGACGTAGGGGCGATTTAGTTTGCCGACAAAACCCAAATTGGGTAAAAACACCCCATCAATTTTTCCGGCGCGCTTTTCGATCTCCTGATCCAGCGCAGTGAGTCCGGTAAAGGTTGCGGCGCTCCATAATTTATTCGGAATATGGAGATGAATGTGTTTGTGGTACGAAATCGGAGGTTGATTTTGACCGGTGGTGGCCAAAATTATTTCATTCGCCTGCGCGAGTTCGCAAAAAGCTGAAATCAAACCGCGGGCCACGCGGCTCACGCCTCCTTGAGCCGGATCAACCAGCGGCCGTGCATCAATTAGCCAGCGCATACCCAGCACATAACTTAAACAATACGACTAAATTCAGGTTGTCTTTTTTAAAGTGAGTCTCGTTGTCATCCAAGTTCTTTAGTTTGCAAATGCAATGTATCATGGCGGTTTAAGTTATGTGCTGGGCATGTTCGATAAAGGCGTTCATTTTTTCTTTGAATCGTTCCACGGAAAACGATTCAGCATGAGCGCGAATGGTTAAAGGATCAAATTGCGCGGGGTCAAAGCGAATTATGACATCGCCGATATCTTCCCAAGATTGCGCTTCCAGATGAATGCCGGTTACGCCGTGGATGACCGTCTCTTTAGATCCGCCGCGTCCAAATACAATGGCCGGACGGCCTGCGGCCATGGCCTCGACCACGGTAATTCCAAAGTCTTCAACCTGCGGACTAATGAAACCGATGGCGTCTTGGTAGAGCGCGGCTTTTTGCTCATCGTTCACATGACTCAAGAATTCAGTTTTAGCGCCTGCGATACGGCGCAATTTTTTTAGTTCAGGCCCAATGCCAAAAATTTTTAGCGGAAGGTTGAGTTTGGCAAAAGCTTTGACGATCAAATCAAAACGTTTATAACTTACCAACCGCCCGCCGGCTAGCCAGTATTTGCCCGGCTCGCGACCCACAGGAATTTTTTGAATATCCACAGGCGGATGAATCACTTGAGCATCTCGTCCATAATAGCGCTTGATGCGCGCGCGACTGGTTTCGGAATTGGTTACCACCAAGTCGGGTCGTTCGGCGGCCAGCCGATCCCATTGTCTCAAACTGTGCAAGACCGGAGGTAGAAGTCTGCGAATGATGGCCGGTTGCGGCAAATCATTTAAATACCCGAAACGCTCCTGCCACAAAAAGCGCGTGGGCGTATGGCAATAACAAATATGCAAACCTTCGGGCGCGGCAATCACTCCCTTGGCAAATGAGCTGGAAGATGAGATGACTAAATCAAATCCGGTCAGATCCAGATGCTCGATGGCCATGGGCATGAAAGGTAAATACCATTGATAGATTCTGCGCGCGAACGGCCAGCTATCTAAAAATGACGTACGAATAACGCGCCGGCGAAATTGTTCATGCGCGCGTCGCGGATCATGAATCAAAACAAAAGTCGGCGCCTCGGGAAACATGTCTTGCAACACGCCCAATACTCGCTCGGCTCCTCCATCTTGCACTAAATAATCATGCACCAACGCCACCTTGAGTTTAGGCTGCGCCACAGTGCGGTAGACCGGCAACAGGGTTTGCATCGGGCTATTCATAGCGCCATCTTATTAACTGGGACATGAGAGCGCAAGGGAAAACAAATAAGCGCAGATTTGCGCTTGTCGTTTTTGGCTGACGCATGGGTAGCCCCTACGGCTTAATATACGCCTCGGCGATATAAAATCGTAAACGGAGTTTTGAGCACGATATATAAATCCAACCAGAGCGACCAATTTTCAATGTACCAAGCGTCCAACCCCACCTCATCTTCAAACTCCAAATCACTGCGTCCGGAAATTTGCGCCAAGCCCGTGATGCCCGGACGGATGGCTAAGACGCGCCGTTGGTGCGGCAAATATTTTTCAACTTCGCGCGGCTGATGCGGCCGCGGGCCAACCACCGACATGTCGCCGATAAGTACGTTCCAAAACTGCGCCAATTCATCCAGGGACCAGCGGCGAATGAATTTGCCCACCTTGGTCACGCGCGGATCTTCGGCGATTTTATACACCGGTCCGTGCTTAATGCTTTTTTCTGCAATCAGTTTTTGTTCCAGAGCCAGCCGTTCTTTTTGCTGGCTGAATTGGGGGCCGATGGAAAATTTGCGATACATGGAACGGAGTTTGTAGAGTTTAAAAGTTCGACCGCCTTCGCCCACGCGGATATTTTGAAAGATTACAGGCAGGCGATCTTCGATCAAAATAGCCAGCATGGAAAATAAGGTGAGCGGACTCGTGATGATGAGCATGAGTAGAGAGAAAAGAATATCAAACGCGCGTTTGGCAATGCGGCCCCAACCGTCGAGCGGCGTGCGTTTAACCTCGATTACAGGCAATCCTGTGGCTGTAGAAACTTCGATCCTGGAAAATCGAGCTGCAAACAGATCAGCTAGATAATGGAAGGTGATGTGCTCTTGTTCGGTGTAGGCAATGAGTTCCAACGCGCGATTTTTAGGCAGATCAGGATCAGCCAACAAAATGACATCGATGGGTTTTTTTTGCCGGAGTTTGTTGATGGCATTTTTTGTTTCATTGTTCCATTCGGCGAATCGTTTCAAAACCGTAAAACCCAAGATGGGTCGTCTCTGATACTCTTCTTCAATCTGATTAGCCGCGGTGGACTGGCCGATGATAACCACGTTTTTATGCCCCCAGCGCGCGCGCAAAAGCAGGTGGCGCATGGTGCGCAAAAATAATCTTTCCACCACGACTAAAATGAGGGAGAAAGCCCAAACCGCTAAAACTATAAAACGCGAGGTGGCGAATTCGCGCCGCAAAAAAACCGTGGCGATTAAGATCATGACGCCGGCCGTGCAAGCCAACGCGATGCGTCCCATTTCGTTCCAAGCCTTGCGCGGTTGCGTGCTGTAAAGTCCGGACACGACAAATAGGAATAACCAAACTCCGACAAAAAAACTTACGGTTTGCAGATAATTTCCAAACGGTACATTTTGCAACACGGGTCGTACTTCGGTCACAAAACGCGAGAAGCGCAATAAATAAGCGCCCACTCCGGCCGCGTAAAGCGCCAAAATATCTAAGGGTAATTGTAAGGCGGTAAAGGTAAGATCAATGCGGCGAATGCGCATACTGTATTGGTAGGGACAAGGTATGCCTTGCCCGTACGCAGTAGTGTATCATATCCTTGACTTTTTCTCTTTTTTGTGTTAATATCGCCACGTTCGGGTTGGACAGATGATCGCCCCGACAGTACGTCGGGGAGGAAAGTCCGAACACCAATTTTCGAGGCAACTCGAAAATTATGGAGAGCCGCTAACGGCGGCCAGAGTATAACGGAGCTAAATGAAAGGACACGTGCCCGACGTTTACTTCGCAAGTCTAGGGAAAGTACCACAGAGACAATACTATCCCCCTTTGCATAAAGCTTCGGGGGAGAAAGGTGAAAAGTGATCGGATGTAGTTCGATAATTTATCGGACCGCTACCGTTCTCGCATCATGGTGACATGATGCTGTGGTAAACCCTCTCCGGTGCAAGAGCAAGTGCCGGCGCAATGCGTCGGCAACTGGTAGCTCGCACGAGGCGGCAGGCAACTGTCGTCCCAGATAGATGATCATTCGAGACAAAATTCGGCTTATCGTCCAATCCGTACATACCCAGCACTAATTTTTGTTCGCGTCAGCCAGTTCTGCTAAGTGTATTGCCTGCGAGTGAACCGCGAGGGATTACAGGGCTCCTGTAGTCACACTCGGACGCGGGAAGCAGAACAACAAAAGTTAGTGCTGGGTATTTTTGTACACGGTTGCTTCGCGCCGACTGTTTTGTATGTTAATATCAGCACCATGGAGATCCTGATTGAATTTTTTTCTAAATTACAAAATATAAATGAGCTCATCCGTTGGGGCGGATATGTGGCATTGGCTGTTATAATTTTTTCCGAGACCGGTTTATTTTTCGGATTTTTTCTGCCCGGCGATTCGCTCATGGTGACCGCCGGTTTATTTGCGGCTCAAGGTGATTTGAACGTCCTGACACTGCTTGCGCTACTCGGAGCCTGCGCCATTATCGGCGATGCCACGGGGTTTGAAATCGGCCGTCTCTCCGGAAAGAAGATTTTTAGTCGAGAAGATTCTTGGTTGTTTAAGAAAAAACATTTGGAGCGCACCCAGCAATTTTATAATCGGCATGGTGGCAAAACCATTGTCTTGGCGCGCTTTGTGCCCATCGTTCGAACTTTTGCTCCGCTCGTAGCTGGAGTAGCGGGTATGCGTTATCGCGACTTCGCGTTGTTCAATATTGTCGGCGGCTTGAGTTGGGTCATCTCCATGGTGGGTATCGGTTATCTACTTGGCCGAACCATCCCAAACGCTGAACAATACATTCACATTATTGTCGCAATCGTAATTTTCCTTTCTATTTTACCGGGGATTATCAGTTATCTTAGAACCGGACATTGGAAGAGATGGTTTGAAAAATTGAATCATCGTAGATCAGCTTCTTAAGCTTTAGCTTTTTAGGTTGTAGCCGCACCCTTTAGGGCGCGTTTTAGATTTTTTGAACGCAGACTAAAGTCTGCGGCTACCGGCGTGGTGATCCGTTTGACTATCCTAGAACATGGTGATAGTTTTTTTTCGCACCTTTCATTAAGCATCTCGTAACAACTTCAGAAAACAAAGGAGGCGATCCGATGTCGTTGCGTTTCAAGGATCTGTCCGTGGCCGATGCGGCGGAGAAGCGGATGGAGCTTTTGGAGGCCAAGGCCGGAACTCCGCTGCCTCATCTTCGCCGCCACTCAATCGATCCGGAGACCGCGAACCAGAATGTCGAGAATTTCGCGGGCGCGGTTCAAGTGCCACTGGGCATTGCTGGGCCGCTCCAAGTAGATGGAGTTGAATATTGGATTCCTTTGGCCACCACTGAAAAAGGCTTGGTGGCCGGTGTGAATCGGGGCTGTAAGGTTCTGAATCTGTGCGGCGGAGTCAGAACGCAGATCACCAACCGCGGCATGACTCGTGCGGCCACGTTCGAGTGCCGCAACATCCGGCAGGCGACCGAATTGGTTGAGTGGGCCAATCGACATTATGCGGAGATTAAGCGTCGGGTCGAGGGCAAGTCGCGCTTCATTCGACTGGCCGCCCTGCAAACGCAGATCGTGGGGCGCTCGGTCTATCTGAAGTTCAAGTGCTACACGGGCGATGCTATGGGCATGGAGATGGTGACCGCCGGCAGTGACCGGGCTTGTGAGTGGATCGCTGAACAGACTCACATGCGGCTGATTACGATCAGCGGCAACATGTGCGTGGACAAAAAGCCGGCAGCCTTGAACCTGGAAGAGGGTCGAGGGCGGAGCGTGATTGCCGAGGGCGAACTCGTCGCCCAGACCGTGCTGGAGGTTTTGCATCAGAGTCCGGAGCAGTTGCAACAGGTCAACTACTCCAAGCATGTGGGTTCGGCCATGAGCGGCTCCTTTGGTTTCAATGCTCATTTCGCCAATATTGTGGCCGCCATGTACATCGCCACCGGGCAAGATCCGGCACAAGTGGTGAGCGGTTCCTTGGGCGCTACGCTGATCGAGTCTTTGGATGATGGCTTCTGGCATGTCTCCGTAACCATGCCTTGCTTGGAAACCGGAACCGTGGGCGGCGGCACCGGACGGGAAACCCCGCGGGAAGTCCTACGGATCATGGGGTTGGAAGGCGGAGCCCAGTCGCCGGGCGCCAATGCTGATCGGCTGGCACAAGTCATCGCCGCAGCCACCTTGGCCGGCGAGCTCTCTCTGCTCGCTAAACTCTGCCGGCTCTAGCTACCTAAAAGGCGCGGTGTTCGCGCCTTTCCTTAGCTGACCTAAACTGGTCGGCTTTTTTTATCCCGCCGCTGGCGGGATAACCCACCGTAGCCTTGGCGAAGGTGGGTGTCTTATTTACGTCCCAGACCCACGCGGTCGCGCACCTGTTTTATTTTTTGTTCAGCCAGTTCTAAAGCCGCGTCTCGTCCGGCATCTAAAATCTTTTGTAATTCGCTCGGATCGCGCAGATAATTTTCAATTTTTGTTCTAATGGGGTCGAGTAAAGCGATGATCGCTTCAGCCACCGCGGATTTGAAATCGCCATAGCCTTTATTTTCAAATTCTTGTTCAATCTGTTTAAGGTTGCGACCCGTAGCATGATGATAAATGGTTATGAGATTTGAAATGGCGGGTTTCTTTTCTGGATCAAAGCGTATGTATTTATCCGAGTCAGTCACCGAGCGCATGATTTTTTTTCTAATCACTTCGGGCTGATCGGTGAGCGCGATATAGTTGGCCGAGGATTCGCTCTTGGACATTTTGATCGCCGGATCATCCAGCGCCTTGATGCGCGCCCCAACTTTTTGAATCAGCGCTTGCGGTACTGCGAAGGTATCGCCGTAGCGCGTGTTAAAACGCCGCGCCAAGGTGCGGGTTAATTCCACGTGTTGCATTTGATCTTCGCCCACGGGCACCACTTGAGTATCATAAAGCAAAATATCCGCAGCCATGAGCACCGGATAGCTGAACAAACCCACGCTCGCTCGTTCGCCGTGTTTTTTAGCCTTATCTTTAAACTGCGTCATTCTTTCCAGCTCGCCTAAATTGGCCAGAGTGGAAAGTAGCCACGCCAATTCGCTATGTTGCGGCACTTCGCTCTGCACATATATGGTGCAGTGTTTGGGATCCAACCCAACCGCCAAATAAGCGGCCGCCGTGTTTAAAATATTTTGGCGTAATTCTTTGGGATCTTGCGGCACGGTGATGGCGTGCAGATCAACCACGCAGAACATGCAATCGTATTTTTTTTGCAGTTCCACCCATTGCTTGAGCGCGCCGATATAATTTCCAATGTGCAAAAGGTTGGTGGGTTGAATGCCGGAAAATAATTTTGATTTTGGCATAGAGGATGGGTTAAAGATTGCGTTTAGACCTCGATGATGATCGGCATAATCATAGGCCGGCGTTGAGTTTTGTGGAATAGGAATTCCCCCAACACGTCTTTGACTTTGTCCTTGAGGAGCTGGCCATTGGCGCTGGAACGCGGATCATCGTCCTTGAGAACCTCGGCTACTTTATCACGCGAGCGCTGAATCAGCTCTTTATTTTCCCGCATGTAGATGAAGCCGCGCGAAATAATATCCGGCGCCTGCAACAGCCGTCCGGTTCTTTGTTCCACCACCGCCACCACGATCACTACGCCATCGGCCGCCAACTCTTGGCGGTCGCGCAACACGATGTGGTTGGTGTCGCCCACGCCTAAACCATCCACGAAAATATATTCGCTGGGCACTTTTTTATTTGTTAGTTGTCCGTTGCCGTGGCGGTCGAACTCCATGATCTGTCCGTTGTCAGCAATGAAAATATTTTGTTTGGGGAAACCCGCGGACATGGCTACCTTGGCATGCTCGCGCAAAAACGCATGATGACCCTCAATCGGAATCAAGTATTTGGGTTTAATCATCTGATGCATTTCTTTCAAATCATCTTGTTTGGCATGGCCGCCGGCGTGCACGTCCATCATTTGATAATGGATAACTTCCGCGCCTTCGCGATACAGCGTGTCCTTAACTCTTTGCACGGATCGTTCGTTGCCCGGGATGACTGACGAGGAAAAGACCACGGTATCGCCCGGTTCAATCTCCAGATATTGATGCTCGCGGTTGGCGATGCGCATAAGTACGGCTCGCTCTTCGCCTTGCGCGCCGGTACAGATGATGGCAACTTTATTCGGCGGAAATTTATTAGCTTGTTTGCCGTCAATCAGCGTGCCTTTTTTGATTTTCATGTAGCCCAATTCTTGCGCAATGGCAATGTTGGAGCGCATGGAAAAACCCTCCACCGCCACTTTGCGATTTTGCGCTTCGCAGGCAAAAATAATTTGCTGGATACGACTCAACATGGAGGCGAAAGTGCCGATGATAATTCGGCCCTTGGCTTTGGCGATAATATCGTTGATGTTGGTTTGAATTTCTCCTTCGGGCAATTGCCGGCCGGTCAAGCTGGCATTGGTTGAGTCGATCAGCATGGCCAAGACGCCTTGCTTGCCCACCCGGATCATCTTGTCGCGATCTTCGGCAAATTGCAGTTTGAAGGTTGGATCCAATTTAAAATCTCCGGTATGGATAACGGTGCCGCACGGCGTGTGCACCACGATGCCGAGCGAAGTCGGGATGGAATGCGCTACGCCGAAAAACTCCACGCGGAACGCGCCCATCTGAATAATATCTCGCGCCTTAACGGTTTTGAGATTTAATTGCGCGCCGCCATGATCCTCTTGGCGTTTTTTAATAATGGCTCCGCTTAGATCCGTAGCGTAGATCGGGGGATTGCCCAAGCGAGGCGCTAAATGCGGCACGCCGCCGATGTGGTCATAGTGGGCGTGCGTGATAATGATGCCGCGGATATTTTTTTCTTTGCCTTTAAGATAGGCCATGTTGGGAATGATGTAATCAATCCCCGGCATGTCCTCATCTGGAAACTGCAATCCCATATCAATGATGATGATATCTTTGCCGTATTCCAGCATGGCGCAGTTGCGGCCCACCTCTTCGTTGCCGCCCAGCACAATGATTTTTAAACGCTCGTCTCGCGCATCCAATCGATCCACGTCCGTGCCGGTTTTGAGGTAGGGTTTGTGTTTGTAAGTATGCATGCGCGCCACTGCGGTAAAGGCGCCGCCGCCCCCCATACGATTGGAGCGTTTTTTGCCCGAACCACGCTTGTCGCGCGCCACTCGATTTTCGCTTTCAATTTTATCCTTATGCAAGGCCGCTTGCTTCATGGCCTTGGCGATAATCTCGTTGGTGTTTTCAGCCTGTGGGGTGGGCGGTTTGTTTTTTACGTCAGGAAAGAATCGGCGATTCTTTTTGGCTCGCCGATCAGGGCGTCGCGGACCAAAACTAAAACCGCCGGACGTTCCACTGCCTGCGTTCGGTGTATAACTGCTGTTAAAAGTAGATTCCATAAAGTAAAACTATTTCAGTTTTTATTTGAAATAAATATTTATCGACACGAACTCATTAAAATTGCGCTCGTGTTGGGCTTAAGAATAAAATTCATCGCGGAAATTTCGATAAAAGTGATAGCAGATAAGCAAGTTGTCTGGTTTTTTTCTCCGCCCTTTCGAGGCACGAAGATTTTTTCACCACCGTCGAAATTCGTCTTGCGAGCAAATCAGCGACAAAGGTGAAATCAAAGGATGAAAATAGAATAGCACAGAAAGCGGATTTGGTCAAATCAGCATTCTTGAATTCAACTTCAAAGTGCAACACCTAAGCAAAACAACATCTCGGGGGTAAAGTCTTGGGGCTTTCAGACCTAAGTCCTAACCGCACCGAG
>JAGVIJ010000125.1 GCA_020056125.1 bacterium
CATAAGCTCCGGGTGTTCGGATAAGTCAGCCTGTCCAGCATATTTCAAACACAATCCCACTCCAGCATCTAAACCCTGAAATTTATCAAGGTGATCAAAGACTTCTTGGGCATGATCATAGTCAATTAACTCCAAAGCTACTTCGCGATTCAAGCCTTCAAACTTACCAAGATTACTGGCAAGTTGAGCGTTATGCCCACAATCCGATAACTCCATGGCAAGTTTACTTTGATCCAAATTTTTAAATTTATGTCGATAATCAATCACCTGATCCACATGGCCTTTCTCAACCAACTTATAAGCAATTTCCGGATCTAAATCATTAAAAAATTCCAGGCTTACGGCCAGAGTATTGCTAGCATCAACTTCAATGAATTTACGAGCCACTTCATTATAATCAATGTCTTTTATTTTAGAAAAATAAATAGAATTTGATACTGCTCCACCACATCCCTTTTCTATGAGCTTTAAAGTAATCTCGTTATCAATCGGGAAAGTTTCGACATGTCGGGCTACCTCATAGCTATACCCGCAATCAATTAATTTAAGAGCCACCTCTTTGTCTAACCCTCTGAAATTCATTAGATTGCTCATTACGCACTGTGGCTTACCGACTTCAATAAGTTTAAGAGCAATTAGTTTATGATCTAAAAAATCGCGAGAATTAAGACTATAAGCCAGCCCCACACCCCCGCCCGCATCTATAAGTTTTAACGCTGTTTCTGTATCCAATCCTTTAAACTTATAGATATTCTTGTCCACATCATCTGCAAAGCCGGCTTCAATCAGCATAAGAGCGACATCTTTATCCTGTGCAGCAAAACTCTCAAGGTTACACGACACAATTCCACCTCGGCCGATTTTAATAATGGCTGACACCACTTCCTTTTCCAGCCCCTTAAAATTAACAAGTTTTCTAGACACGGCGTCAACCAAGCCAAGTTCTATAAGTCTCATGGCAATTTCATTATCCAAATTTGCAAAACAAGCAATGACACTACGGCCGTGTCCTGCCTCAATGAGCTTAATAACAATCTCGCGGTCGCGACCCAAAAATTTATTAAAATTTTTTACCACCAGTTCCCCATCCCCAGTTTCAATTAGCCTTAACATTATCGGCTTATGCCAGCCTATCGGATATTTTGGAAGTTGTGCTATAATTAAAGCAGTATCCTTTCTTTCAATCATCTTCAACACATCTTCGAGAGTTTCCTCTTTTTTTTCCGGTTTCGGCAAAGGCGCCGGTGGTTCGGACGGTGGTCGAAATGGATTTTCTGCCATAGTATTGAGCTATAGTTTACCTCAAGTGCCGCTATAACGAAACCGCCGGATGCCCGGACGTCCGAAAATTTCGTAGGGGCGACCCTTGCGGTCGCCCGACTGGCATTGTGGGCAGGGACAAGCCCTGCCCCTACGATGATTACAATCCTCCATTACGTCAAAAAATAAACTTGGCGATCCACGCTTGGATTGAAATTCCAAACCACACAGTCAACATCAACCCCAAAGCTAAAAACGGCGCAAACGGCAGATTGGCGCCGCGCTTTAAAATTTTTGTCATGAGCAATATGGCGGCTGCGCATCCGCCAGCCAGATATGAAATGTAAATCGCGAGCGCAGTCATTTGCCAATTGCCCAACACTAAACCCATCATGACGCCAAACCAAACATCTCCGCCGCCCAACCACTTGCCGCGCGACAACAACCATTGCGCGCCAAAAAACACCAAAGGCAAAGCCACGGCCAGAACCAAATTTCGAAGTTCAAATATCGAATGTCGAATATCGAAACTTGAACCTGCAAATACATGAACGATTAAAGCCGAAAAGCCGATGAGCGCCATAATCTCCACGGGCAATTCTTTCCAGCGCAAATCCATAACCACAATGGCCGCGAGCAAAGTGACCAACGCCAGCTCAACTGCGAACGCTGGGAAATCAGAGCCCAATGGATTATGCCGCAAGGCCGCAACCACGCTCAAGATCGCCACAGCCAACTCCACCAGTGGATATTGAATATGAATTTTCGCTTTACAATCAGCACAGCGCCCGCGCAAAATTAAATAAGAAAAAATCGGCACCAAATGTTTGGGCCGAATGGTTTTGCGGCACAAGGGACAACGTGAACGCCCCACGGGCGCGCCCATCTCATGCCAGCGCACAGCCAAAACATTGGCGAACGAACCCAAACACGCGCCCAAAATTCCGGAAAAAACTACGGTAAAAACTGAAAGCGCCATTGAAAATTATTTCAACTCATCAATCTGATCCACGCCCGCGGCATGCGCATAATAAGTGCCGGCCTGGCCATAAGCCGTGGCTCGTTCGGTTGTGAAACGCAATGAATAACCGGCCGACCCGCCTTTATAAAAATAAAACTCTCCGGATTTCGGCGCTATAGGCAGCTGGCTCAAAATCACATTTCCACTGCCGCCCGCGCCCACAAATCCTTCGCTGGTTAAAGCATCGGCATTTTGTCCGGCTTGTCCCAAATTAATTCCATCTCCCACCGGATAAACCGCCATCTGCAGCCAATATTGGCTTAGTCCGCTGCGCATCACGCTGATATCCGAGACGCGTTTGGCATCGCGGCTTTTGGCGCGCGCCACATTTAACGTATAAATCGCGGCCGTGGCCAAAGCGCCCACGATCGCCAAAGCGATCAACAGTTCCAATAAAGTGAATCCCAATTTTTTCATAATTTTTGATTATTAAATTAACGAACAAATCCTTTTTGTTCAGCTCGATGCGTATGCCCAAAACTCAAACCTTGCACCGCACTGCCTTGGGTGGTAAAGCCCAAAACAAATTTGGAAATATTCTCCACCTCTAAAAAAGTGTACGCGCAATTTTCCACTGATCCGGCGCGGCATGGCTTGTCATACATCGGATCTTTAATTGTCGACATATCCAGATATTGCGCCGTAACTTGATCGTCTGATTTTCCATTGCAACTCGTGCGATAAATCGTGCACTCATGCAACAAACTGCCGGGCGCGCACGGCGCCGCACCCGCCGCATCGCACAAAACCGCGCGATCTTTAGCCGCAGCCGCCAAAGCCACCACCATATTTTGCACATCCGCCACGCGCCGAGCGTCATTGGTTCGCGCCACGGTCGCATTCAAAATCCAAATCGCGGCCGCGATCGCCAAACCGCCCATGGCCATGACCACGAATAATTCGATCAGAGTAAAACCATTTAGCCGACGCATAAATTTTAATTTCATTTTTTCAAAATACCCTTTGCTTTGCCCGCCAACTCATCCGGCGTAACATGAGCTTTAATCAAATACTCCGCAGCTCCCAAGGCCAAACACTTATCAATATCTTCGCGCTGTCCCAAATTAGACATGATGAGCACCGGGATTTTTTTAGTCTCATCCGCGGATTTGAGCTGTTCCAATACTTCAAAGCCATTCATTTTGGGCAACATCAAATCCAAAACCAAAAGATCAGGCAGGTCTTTTTCTATCAACTTCAGGCCGTCTTCCCCGCTCCCGGCCGTGGACACTTCGAAACCGCCTTTTTCCAACTGTTTGAAAAAGATGGCAGCTAAGAAACTATCGTCTTCAATGATTAAAATTTTTGACATATATTTTTATCATTCTATATCGCGCATGGCGCACCCCATGGCCACGCTAAAACGCGATCCAATATCATCCAAAATCGGCCGCAAACCCGGCGGATAAATCACGCGCGCCCAAGGATCGCCCAAATAAGCGTTGACGTTTAGGAGTTCGGTCATGAACTCAGGCAGGCGCGGCAATAGAACTGAACCGCCGGTCAAAATTATTTTGTCCACCTTTTTGGGTTTGCCATCCTGCGCTTGTTCTTGATACAAATTAAATGTATAGCGCACTTCGTCCGCAATGGGTTTGAGGAGCGCTTCTAAAATCGGCTTGATCTCTCCGGCCGGCGCAAAAGATTGCAATGAACGAATATCCTTTTTCATGGAATCAGCCTCGGCGAAAGATAAGCCCAGAGTCTTGGCAATATTCTCGGTAATGGCCACGCCGCCCGTGGCAATGGAACGCGTTAAAAATGGAATGCCCCGCTCAATCACCATAATATTGGTGCGCTGCGACCCAATATCCACGATCATGATGGTGGAGCGATCCTTGCCGATGAGCGCGCGCACCAAAGCAAAAATCTCGGTTTCGAGCGAGGTTAATTCCAATTCAGCGACTTTAAAAATCTCGGTGTAACGCGCCACTAAAGTTTTGGGCGCAGCCGTAATCAATACGCGATTAATCTTTTTGCCGTCGCCATCTTCTTCCATTTCAATTTTTTTATAATCTATCACCACCTCCTCAATGGGCATGGGCACTAATTTTTTGGCTTGCGCATAAACCGCCGCTTCAAACTCTTTATCCTTAAGCGCATCCACGCTGATGATGGAGGAGAAAACCGCAGGCGCAGGCAAAGCGGAAATGGCTTTTTTGGTGGTGCACTTGGCTTGGGCTATAACTTTTTTTAAAAGCTCGCCGGTTCTTTTAGCGTCTTCAAAATATGCCCGATCCTTGGACGGAATCTCCACATACGCATAGGTTTGCAACCGCGCACGATTTTTTTCGTTTAAGAGCTCCACTAATTTTATACCGGACGCGCCCAAATCCACGCCGATAAAACTCTGCCTGGCCGGCTTAGGGTTAAATAAAGACATAATCTTTTAATCTTTCCATTATTATAACACAGATTGGTAAATTTCAATTTGTCATTTGTCACCAGCCTTGCCGGCAGGCAGGTTTGACATTTGGCATTTATCCCGTTCCTCGGTCCATAGCCGCGTTAGCCAAAAAATCCGCGCGTTTATTTTGTTCGCGCCTCACGTGTCGAAAGCGGCACCGCCCGATTTGCGTACACAAATTACTCATTTCCAAAAACCGTTGAGCCAATTCCGGATTCTTAACTTTATATTCCCTATTGGCTTGTTTCACTAAAAGCTCGCTATCCGAAACAACTTCCACTTCAGACGCGCCGAGCTTAAGAGCTTGTTCCAAACCAAAAATCACGGCTCGGTATTCCGCTTGATTGTTCGTGGTCTCGCCCAAATATTTGGAGTGTTCTCCCAACACTTGGCGCGTAGCCGTATCTTGAATCACCACGCCAATCCCAGCCGGCCCCGGATTCCC
>JAGVIJ010000030.1 GCA_020056125.1 bacterium
TTAGATCCCATGGCGCGGCGTATCGGCTCAATCAGACGCTTGGCCGCCAAAAGATATGCGCTAAACGCGGCCTCATCCAAATCAAACGGCGAATCAACTTCTTGTTTGGTCACCACCAACACATGCCCGGGTTGAATTGGATTAATATCCAAAAACGCAAAGAATCGCTCATCCTCCCAAATTTTATGGCGTGGAATATCACCGGTAATGATTTTAGAAAAGATGGTTGGCATAGACAGAGATTGATATGTTGAAATCGATAAATTTATGCTAAGCTTAGCACGTTAGAAAAAAACATGAAAATTAAATCTCTTAAAATTCGACCTTCCTGCCTTGCCGGCAAGCAGGCGAAATTCGACCTTCGAAATTCGATAGCATCGCTCGTCGCTCTATGCACCATCGCTGGATTATTTAATGCGCCCATTGCTCTGGCGGAAAATATTCCCTTCAATATCCGCCAAGCCGTGGTTCGCGTGGAGTGCGGCAACCGACAAGGTTCAGGCGTGGTGGTCAACCCGACCGAAGGCTATGTGCTCACCAACGCGCATGTGCTTTTGGATTTGGATACATTTTTGCCGGCATCGAGCTGCACCATCGGTTTTGTTTATGGCGACAATTACATGCCAACCATTTTTTATGCGGCCGGCTGGGAGCGCTATGTCTTTGATGAATCGCTGAATCAAGATTTCGCCATCTTAAACATCAACGCGCCCGAACAAACCGAACATTTGGATTCTTTTCCCTATCTTAGAACCGATGAATTTTCCGAGACCGGCGATCCGCTCTCGATTATAGCCTATCCTAGTTCAGCTAAGGGTCAACAAGTTGTTACGAGCGGCACCATCAACGATTTGGAATTAGGCATGATCAAAACCGATGCCGTAATTTCTTCCGGCTCGTCGGGCGGCGCAGGAGTGGACAAAGACAATAATTTAATCGGCTTGGCTGAACGTATCATGTACCAAGATAATGAAGACGGCACCGAAGAAGTGGTGGATTATGAATTGGTGGATATCCGCGCAATCTTAACTTGGCTCGACACATTCGGCGATAACAAACACGACATGTATATTATTCATGCGAATGCTGATCGCTATCATAGCCCCGCAACTTTATTCACGCCGGGCAATTTGCAATGCACCATGTTGGCCAAAAGCGCGGAGTCTGATTCAGTTTTCTGTTTGCGCTCCGATGGCACGCGCCGCGTGTTCCCCTCGAGCGCGGTTTATCACACATGGTTCTCTGATTTCTCGGGCGTGGTCACGGTTTCCTCCTCTGAACTGGCGCAATATCGCTTGTCCTCCAACATCACCATGAAACCCGGCACGTTGATTAAAATCCAAACCGACCCCAAGGTTTATATCGTTTCTACGGTTGATGGTTCACTGCGCTGGATTAAAACTGAATCCAAGGCTACGGAACTCTATGGCCAAGGCTGGGCCGGATTTGTCAAAGACGTTCCCGATACATTTTTCATCAATTACAAACTCGGCTATCCGGTGGAGTGACCCCGAATCTCTGTTATAATAAAAGACTCCCTGTTGGGAATCTTTTATTATGGCGGGTTCGAAGGGATTCGAACCCTCGATCTTCTCCGTGACAGGGAGACGTGTTAACCAGGCTACACCACGAACCCAATATATTTTCTAAAGCGAAAAGATATTACCAACTTTTCTTTATTTTGGCAAGAATGTGTATATAAAACTCCCCAACGGGAGCTTTTATTTTCTGATTCGTTTTTCAAACCCCATCTGACGATCGGGTCTCAAAACCGATGGAGAGGATAGAATTAAATATCTATTTCTCCGCTCATTCATTTCAAGGAGTGAAAGAATGAGGATTTCCTGTTGTAGATTTTCTGATGAAAATCCTCGCAGGATAAGAAGGATCGGTAAGAACGACTACGGGATGTGCAACTCCACACGATCCCACGTGAACCGCGGAGCGGCGAAGTAGTGCTTGGCCGTGTGTTCGAAGACGGTCAACCGCATGTTGGGAACGACGTAGGTGGCCAGCGCTTTCTGCAAATCCGTCCAACAATCGCATCCGAACGCGAGCCCCATGAACCAAAACACTTCCACGGCCATGCGTCGACGTTCCAGGCGTACGATGCGCGCTTGCTCCCCCGCGAACCGGTAGTCCATGAGCACCTCGTGACCCGCGGCCATGAGTCCGTTGGCAAAGCTCGTGATACTGCTCTGACGGGTAAAGCGAATTCCCGTCATATAACGCAACTCCGCGGCCGGGTTGATGAACCAGGTGTGTCCCAGCCCATCCGTGATCCGCACTGATCCCTCCTGGCGAGCGGCACCCTCTCGGTGGATGATCAACATGAGATTCCCCTTTCTATTTTCTTCCGTCTCCAAGACCATCTTGGCGCTGGCATCTATACCATATTTTCGCCTCCCTGTCAAGCTTCCTTAACTTGGCTCTTAGCAAGCTGTTGGAACAAGGGTCAGACATGTTTGTAGATAAATAAGCGGAGATTTGAACAATTCAGGGGTGTTAATTCTGGCTTCGAATTCGCGCAGGATTAGAGGCAGGTGTTCCTTCCATGAATGATCCCATGTACGCGTGATAAACCTCTTTAGTCGTGACCAAATATTTTCAATGTGATTCGTTGGACCAAAGTCACCTCGGTCATGGATATGAAAAGAATGTTTGTATCCAAAGAAGCAATCTATTCCATGGTATCCATCCCAACCGTCATGGAAGACGAAGGATGTCTGAGGATTTACGTGATTCAATAGCAACTTATCCGTCCATTCTTGGTCACGCGCCGGAGCTATTTTAACAACTGTTTTATCCGTCTCTCGTTCGGTGACGCCCACCACGATGGTTTGGTTACTGTGCCTGCGTTTTCCAAGCCATGCTTCATCGATTTCAACATTTCCATGGAGATCAAAAGGGCTTTCATATACGAGGGATTCTCGAAATCTTCGAAAGTAGCGTCTGACAGTTGGAGCAGAGACGCCAACTATCTCGCTGGTCGTCCAGAAAGGAACCTTCTTCTGCCAACAGACCAAGAGCAAAAGAATCTGCCTTAAAGGGATCCTGCAATGACGAAAGATCGAGGCTGAGGTCACACTAAATTTCTTTCGACATTTAGGGCGCCAATATCTTTTTTCCATACTTCGGACATGAGAGGAAAGACAGCGAGGACAAAACGGACGAGTACCAAATAACGAACGACGGACAAGTGACTGACATTTGGCTTCGGACGGAACAACATCTAAGCTGTTCATAGGGGCAATGTGTTAGAGAGTTAGCTGGTACTAACATTCTAACCGTTGCTCCTTTAGCATTCTAACAGCCCTTAGCTTCTCTCTCTGAACCCATTCCCGCTTCGTTCACGGAGAACCGCTATATAAAACGCTTCGCAGCGGGGCGGGGTTCCTTCGAACCCGCCACAAAGACATCTCTTCAACGAAAGAGGTATCTCTGTTTGTTAGGTGGATCATTTTTTTATGCACATAGCACAATCGACCAATATTGACCGGCAAGCTATACTATGCATAAGTATCGATATGAATGAACGATATCCAGACAAACTAAAAGAGCTTATCCTGTATGTTTTAAGTTGCCCCTCCTACAAAGAAGGCGGGATTAAAAAACTTAACAAATTATTATATTTTATTGATTTTTATTATTATAGAGACCATGAAAAACTAATTTCTGGCGCGCAATACGCCAAGGCAGACATGGGACCCGTGTTAGATAATTATCAAATTATCTTTGAAAGCCTTATCGAGGACAACATTTTAAAAAGACAAGATGAAGATGGGAGAAAAATTTATAAACCAGCTACACATTATAATTTGTCCAATTTTAACCCGGATGAAATTGATCATATAACAAAAGTGCTCGACAAATACGGTAAATTATCACCTTCAGAACTCGAAAGTATTTCTCATGATCAACAGCCTTGGATGTTAACCGAAAATTATGGCGATATTATCGATCCGGATCTTGCACTACTAATCGATAGCGGCAATGAACCAGAATCGAAGATCGTTGAAAATGACGGACTGAAAATAGAGCTCGAAAAACTAGCCAACTCTATTGCGAGTTAACATCTTATGGCTGATATCGTGGTTTTGCAGACTTTAATTGATTATGTCGAGCAACAAGACGTTAGAACCAAAAAACTTTTCCTCAAACAAAAAAAGTTCATGGAAATGAACCCTTTCTATCCTTCTTTAGGAAGAAAAACGCTAACAAACGTTAAAGATAGATATGGAAATATGTTGTTCGAAATACGTCTCAACATACACCGCAGGATCATTTGTCTTGAAAGAAACAGTAAAATCTATTGGCTGAAAATCACTACCCACGATGAGATAAGACGGAATAATATCATTAGCATCGATGGTTGGTCGGGTTAATGGACTTTATTCGACATGGCGACCCGCATATCTCGGTACGTCGAATTCTATACGGCGTCTATTGTGACCCACAAAACGACCCGAGGGGGTCGTTTTGTGATATCGTGTGTTCCTTGATATAGTCACTTTATGACTCTTATAATTAAAAATACTTAAGCCTCATCTCTCCAGATGTTAATTAGTATGCTTGATGAAATTCTTGCCGAGATCGATCAACTGGCCAACAGAGAATTCGGCACAGCGCCCCGTTCTCTTTCATTCCCTCTGACGAAATCTGATGTTCATCGTCTTTTTACTCTTGCTAGAAAATTAATTGAAAGGTTACAAAAAAAAGACCGTGTTCGTTATGCTCTTCTCAATTTCTATTGTGATTGGACATTGCATTCCAAAATCGACAGATCGACAGGAGGGTCGCTAGTGCTCGCACGCATACACGATGTTATTTTCAGCCATTTAAAAACAACAGATACTTCATCAATTGCCTCGGATTTAACTGCCGCACTTTCTTTTGACGCAGTAAGGGCAGAACTAAATGAGCTCATTGTTTGGCATGGCGGTCGAGCCGGAATGGTTACTCAGGCTACTTGGAACGACAAAGTACTACCAGAATTTGCAGAGATCGTGTCTTGCACGCCAGTAAGAATCGACTGTAGATCTGAATCTATTCTTAAAACTATCAGAGCAAAACCACTGAAAGGCACGTCCGTAGCTGAAGAATTTGTTTTGATTAAAGTCCCAACTAAAACACTTGTCCGGAATGCCCCCGAAGATAAAGTGACGTTTTGCATGTTAATTACTACTACGGATACAACAAAATTCATTGTTCCGCTGGTTCGTTCATGATTAAAAAGTCAAAATCACTCGCCTCAAAATGGTTTTCCAATAAATCCTCCCCCAACAACGCCACAACAGAAGACTCCTGATAGTGAGAGCCTTCTGTTTTTTTGTCTTCCTGGTCTAAATTTTATCCACGCTGCTCGAAACGCCAGAAACCCTGATACCGAGCGGAGTCTTAATACGTTTTGCTTTAACCACCAGTATCCTCACTTTTTTCGCTACCCGTTTCAGTTAGGTTGTCTTTCCCGATCCCGGCGCTGCCAAGCGCAGTATTTTCAAGTTGGTCATAATTCAGTGCGTAAAAAATACTTCTGTCCTTTCCTTTTCTAACTCTCCTCGCGTTCATATTCAATAAAACGGTTGTTAGGTACCTTTCTCCTGTATCCGTTCCTGCCATTTTACGCACATAAGTTCTAAGTCCACCGAACGGTATAAAAATCGTATTATCTTCTCGTACGGGATCCCGCGTTTGGGAGAAAGCGCTATCAAATGTTTCTTTCCAAATTGGTTTAGAAGCAAAGTCACGGATAAAATCCCGAATGACGTCAGATCGGTTTTCCTGTTTTGCATGTTGCATGGAGATCTGTTCGAGCCAAGGGAAAACAGCTCTCGGTAACCAGTTTTGCTTTCCGTGCTTGCCCGTGTAAGGACACTCTATGAGTTTCCGGGTAGCAAGTTGCATTTTCCGTAAGATACAATCTGCGCTCAAAATTTCAACGTCGGAGCACTTGATAATAATTTCTTGCCCCGCGATTATGAATTCTAATCGGTACGAGTGACCATGGTCTTGACCGCGGATAAACTTTACATCTTCCCAAAGAATTTTGGCAGGACTTTCACCTTTCTCAACGCATACCTCGTGTCCTGCAACGAACGCGAACAGTCGAATGTGCTTTGGCAGATCTTCCAAGGTAAATTCTTTTTGCGTCATACCAAATTCCCCCATCGCTCTTTCCCCTTCCAAGTCATAAAATCTAAACGTATTGTAATCAGTCACAATCACATACCGAGGTTTCTCTTCCTCTTTTAGTCCATCAAAATAATCAGTCGCCTGCGTGAATGCCGCATCTAGATCCTTCCCCGCTGACTTATGTTCGACGAGAAGCATCCCCGGCCAAAACAGATCAACGAAACCGCGATGATTTCCAAGTATTTCCACCTTTTTCTGATACAGAGCCACTGATCGACGTTTGATGCCAAACACATTAAAAAAATCTTCCCAAAACAATTGGTATTCTCCTCTCTCTCGAGTTTCTCCCTGCCACTCCTTCGCAAACTGTTGGGCACGGGTATAAATTTCATTCCAATCCAACATAGGCCTTAATCTATCATGGAAATGACAAGAAATCCATATTCTGTCATATTTTATATCTTCCTAATCTCAATCTTATTCGCACTGCCGGGTTCGCCTGATGGCGAGCCGGTCACGATAACCACGCGGTCGCGCGATTTCAAACGCCGCGAACGCACCAACATCTCAATCCCCTCCTTGATCATTTGTTCCGGTGTTTTTTTCTTAGACAAAAGAAATGGTTCCACACCCCAGATCAAACGCAAACTGCGTTGGATGTGCGGATCATAAGTCAAAGCATAAATCGGCGCTTCGGGTCGGAAGGTGCTCACCTCTTGTGCTGTGCGCCCCGAGGCTGTAGCCACCACCACAGCCGGTCGGCCCAACGCCTCCACAATCACGCGCACCGTGGCTCCGATCACTTCGGGTATATCGCGCGTTACGGAAATATCCACCGAGGATAAATCATCAAATCTGGATTGCTCCGTAGCTGCGATGGTCTCGGCCATCATGCGCACCGCCTCCACCGGATAAGCGCCGCTCGCGGTCTCGCCCGAAAGCATGACCGCATCCGCATGATCAATCACGGCATTGGCCACATCAGAGACTTCAGCGCGCGTGGGCCGCGGATTCCGAATCATAGAATCCAACATCTGCGTAGCCACAATCACGGGCACGCCGTGCGCGCGACAAGCGCTGATCAATTGCTTTTGAATCACCGGAACTTTTTCAGCCGGCGTCTCCACGCCCAAATCTCCGCGCGCCACCATGATGCCACCCACCAGCGGAAGAATCTCATCAAAACAATCCACTGCCTCTTGCTTTTCAACTTTCACAATAATTTTTATGCGCTTGCCGTTTGGCTCATGACGATCTAACAAACGCCGCAAATCTTTCACATCCTGTGCGCGACGAACGAAGGATAGCGCCACATAATCCACGCCCAACTTCACGCCAAAGGCCGCATCTTTTTTATCTTTGTCTGACAGCGCGGGCAGATGCAAATTGGTATTGGGCAAATTAAAACCCTTATGCGACATCAAAACTCCGCCTTTGACGATTTTCACAAAAATTCTCCGCCCCTGCACGCGCTCCACGTGAACCTCGAGCAAGCCGTCGTCCAATAAAATTTTTTCCCCCGCCCTCACATCTTGATGCAAAGTTTGCAAAGTTACCGGAATATCGCCGGGCAATAAATCCGCGCCCGTGGCAAACACCATGGTTTTCCCTTCCACCAACTTTACGCCCTCGGCCGGCAAATCACCCACGCGAATTTTGGGTCCCTGCAAATCTTGCAGCACTCCAAATGGCCGACCCAGACGCTTACCCACCACGGCGATGCGCTTCATGAGCCGCGCGTGGTCTTCAAATTTACCGTGCGAAAAATTCAACCGCGCCACATCCATGCCGGCCTTGCCCAATTGAAACAAAGTCGTGAGATCGCGCGACGCCGGGCCAAGCGTGCAGACAATTTTAGTTCTTTTCATACGGTCAAAATTTACTCCGTGGTTTTATATTCCTCCAAAGTAACCTGCATTTCTTGCTCTTGCGCCCGTCGAACAATTTTCAAAGTCACGGTATCTCCGGGCAAATAATGGCTGATCAACGAGCTCAACGAGTGTTCTTGATTGATGAGTGCGCCATTGAGTTCAAGGATAATATCATTCTCTTGCAAGCCCGCTTTATCAGCCGGCGAACCCGGAATCACGGCCAAGTCGCTGGGTTCAGCGCCGCGATAAATCAACACTCCATGATCCACGCTCAATTGATTTTTGGCGATTAAATCTTCATCAATGATCAAATAGCGAATGCCTAAAAACGGCCGAGTGATCTTGCCTATTTTAATCACCTGCTCCAAATCTCTCTTGGCCGCATTGCCCGGCAAAGCAAAACCGATTAATTGACCGGCATTGGATGTAGCGGAATTCACACCCACCACGCGGCCATACAAATCAATCAACGGTCCGCCGGAATTGCCATTATTAATCGCCGCATCGGTTTGAATAGCTTCTTCTAAAACCACTAACCCGGCTCCATCTTGAGCTGTGATGCGCCGATTCAAACCCGAACCACGCCCTTGGTCACGGTGTTGGGGAATTCATCCAAAGCATTACCGATGGCGATTACGGTTTGCCCCACGCGCAACGCCTCCGAATCGCCGAACGACAAATAAGCATAACCATCGCCTTCAATATCTATTACCGCCAAATCCAACACAGGATCGCGCGCCAAAACCTTGGCCGGAAACTTTTTTCCGCTGGGCAAAATCACGGTGTATTCAGCCTCCTCATCGCTCACCATGTGTTTGTTGGTAATGATTAAACCATCAGCCGACACCAAGAATCCAGAACCTCCGCCGATCTTTTGTTTGCCATCGGGCGAAGATGAATCAGACGGAAAAAACTGATCAAAAAACGGATCCATGGAATTTTTGAGTTTGGACAAATCTTTGGTGATGGCAATGGCCACTACGGACGAACGCGCTCGCTCCACCACACTGACTGTTTGTTCATCTTCAGCCAAACCCTGATCTTGCTTTAATACCGGAGGAGGAGTCACCAAGCCGCTGGGCTGAACCGCCGCCGGCTGAGCCGTAAATATTTTTTGGATCGGTAAGCGCAACGCCGGCAAAAGCCACAAGCCCAATACGCCGCCCACCATACCGGCGATGAGGGCTGGTAGAATGATTTGCGCTCTAAAATATTTTTTAAAATTGATGGTCAGGTTTAAATTTTTAAACCAGGGACGCGGTAATTCGTTGTTTAACATAAACGAAATAATTATTAAAAGCTGCGCTCATTATAGCGCATCAGAAACAATTATTGAACTATTTCAATTTATCCAATTCGTCCTTGAATGATTGCACGTCTTCAAACGAACGATAGACCGAGGCAAAACGGATGTAGGCCACGGAATCAAAACCTTTGAGCCGCAACAATAAAATTTCCCCCACTTTTTCACTCGTGATCTCGCCATTGGCCGAACGCTGGATATCGCGCTCAATGGCTTGCACTAAATTACGAAAATCAACTTCGGTATACGGCCGCTTTTCCAGCGCGCGTTTTAAGCCATTTTCAATCTTGATGGTGGAGTAGGCCTGGCGGCTGCCATCGCGCTTGATCACCATCAAATCCAATAACTCCAATTCTTCGTTGGTGGAAAAACGATTTTTACACGCTTCGCATTCACGGCGCCGCCGAATAGATCGGCCGTCAGCCGCCAAACGCGAATCAATCACTTTGGTGTCTTCATGGTTGCAGAACAGGCAGTACATACTCTCCCCTATTCTACATCATCTTCTTGCGAATGAAAGCCGGGATTTCCAAATCGTTATTTTCAGGTTCCGGAGGCGGCACTCTAACCGGCGGTGCCGGAGGAGGAGCCACCGGCTTGGGCGGCGGAGAATAAGTCGGCATCTGCACATGCGGCTGGCGTACAGCCGGTTGCGGATCAGGCGGTCTGTTCACCACAGCCGGACGGCTCTCCGGAATATAGGCGTGCGAACTCATGGCCGGCGCGCTCATGGTCGGAGCCGGTTCAGCCACCGGTCGAGTGTTGCGCGAGGCAAAGGGCACGCGCTCCAAATTTTCAGTTGGCCTAGTCGGCGTGTAACTGCCTGAAGCTAAAACCGATTTGGCTTTAGGTTTTTCTATGCGATTATCAAAACCTGTGGCAATGACCGTCAACTTCACTTCGTCCTTCATGGTCTCATCAATGATGGCGCCAAAAATAATCTTGGCATCCGGATCAGCGGATTGAGTGATGACTTTGGCGGCTTCGGAAACTTCGTACATGCCCAAGTTGGAACCGCCGGTGATAGTGAAGAGAATGCCTTTAGCGCCATCGATGGACACTTCAAGCAAGGGCGAG
>JAGVIJ010000122.1 GCA_020056125.1 bacterium
ACTGATAAATTTCTATATTCCATCCTGGAGTCTCCCAAGAGCGTGGTTTTAAATACCATTGATCCGACCGATGAAATGATTAAATAATTATGTGGCTCTTTATTGATACCAGCGCTTTCGGAATAATCCGTTTGGGTTTGATTTCCGGCGAGCGGCAAAATGTAAAAACTTATACCGGAAGATCCAGCGGCCTTTTAACGCTGGTTCAAAAACGGGTGGGGATGGCGCGACTGCAACAGGTTCAGGGCATTTGCGTGGTGGCCGGACCAGGTTCATTTTCCGCAGTGCGCGGCGGCGTGTTGGCCGCCAATCTCTTGGCGCGGCTCTTGAAAAAAAAGCTAATTGGTGTTTATCTGGAGCAGACGCAGAACTTAAAACAGCTGATGGCGCAGATCGCCCAAGGCCAATTGGCGCCGACTGATTTTGTGGCGCCGGTTTATATCTCCGAACCGAATATCACCCAGCCGCGGATTGAATAACAAATGTGTTCTTTGTCCGTTAAATTTTGATCGTCGGTTGAAAAACACCTAACATGAATTGGAAAAAACGTTTAATCGAAATTATTCCCGGAGCCCTGGTTTGGACAACCTTAATCGTCTCCGTGGCATTGTCTTTTATCCGGCCTCTGTGGGTGGTATATTTTATTATTGTTTTTGATTTATATTGGTTGTTTCGCGTGGCGTATTATATTCCGTTCATGATCGTGTCTTGGTGGCGCTTTCAGCGCGAAACGCGCAAGAGCTGGCAGCCGCTGGCTGAAGCCGCTCCGCGCTATGATCACATCCGCCACTTGGTCATGTTGCCCACGGTCAAAGAAGATTTGGGGGTTATTAAAAGTACGTTGGAATCTATTTTAGATGGCGCTTATCCGGCAGATCGGATGATTATTGTGCTGGGCGGGGAAGAGCGCTGCCGCCAAGAGTTTGAAACTAAATTTAAAATTTTGGAACAGGAATTCGGATCGCGTTTTTGGCGCTTTGTCAGCACCCTGCACCCTAAAGATTTACCCGGAGAAATTATCGGCAAGGGTTCGAATTTGAATTACATGGGCCATCAAATCATGCCCTTGATTGATGGTTTGGGTTTGAATTATGACGACGTGATTGTTTCGTCTTTTGATGTTGATACCATAGTGCACCCGCAATATTTTTCACGGCTGGCTCATTTATACTTGACCGTGCCCAACCCAACGCGCAGTTCTTATCAGCCCGTGGCGTTGTACAACAATAATCTTTGGGAATCGCCGGCCGCGGTGCGCGTGGCCATGTTTGGCACCACTTTTTGGTTGATGTCTGAATTGGCGCGTCCCGAGGGCGCCATGACTTTTTCTTCGCACTCCATGAGTTTGCGCATGCTGGTGGATGTGGATTTTTGGCAAAAAGACATCGTGAGCGAGGATTCGCGCATCTTTTTGCAGGGATTGATGCATTATCATGGAGATTATCGGGTGACGCCCATGTATTTGCCGGTTTCCATGGATACGGTCATGACCGGCAATTATTGGCAGGCGTTAGTCGCTTTATACAAACAGCAGAGACGTTGGGCGTGGGGCGTGGAGAATTTTCCTTTTATGGTTCGCGCTTTCAGCCGCGATAAACAAATGCCGCTTGGCATCAAATTAAGTTTTTTGTGGAAGCAGCTTGAGGGTATGTACACCTGGGCCACGGCGCCCATGTTAATTTTTCTTTTGGGTCGTTTGCCGTTTTGGGTGGCGCCGGATCAATTCCGCGAGTTCGCGGTGTTTCAAAATACGCCGTTCACTCTGCAGTGGATTATGCGTTGCGCCATGATCGGCGTGTTTGTTTCTGCGGCTTTGGCTGTGACGCTTTTGCCGCGCCGACCGAGCAATGTGCCGTTGCGCCGCGCTGTTATCGTAACGATTTTGCAATGGGTGCTCCTGCCCGTCACCTTCGTGATCTTTGGCGCTTTTCCGGCGATTGATGCGCAAACGCGGCTGATGCTGGGCAAATATTTGGGCTTTAATGTTTCACCCAAACGGCGCACGGAAGTCGCGGAGTCCCGAGTGCCGAGTCCCTAGTTCCGAGTTAAACATTTGGCATTCGTAATTCGTAATTTGGCATTTTATTAAACCTTATGGATGCGGCGCGAAAAATGGCAATCAATGTCGTGACCTGGAATTCGCAAGATTTTTTGCGCGGGTTTTTGTCGTCAGCGGCGGCGCAAGATTCAAATGATTTCAGTTTGACCGTGGTGGATAATGCCTCAACCGACGGCACGGTAAATTGGTTGCGCGCTGAACATCCGGAGATTGCCACCTTGCGCAATTTTAGAAATTTGGGATTTGCGCGCGCTCACAATCAGGCGATTGAGCTGGCGCTGTCGCGCTGGATCGGAGAAAATTTACACGACCGTTTTATCATGGTGGCTAATCCGGATTTGGAATTTGCGCCCAACGCCATCCGTTTGATTTTAGCTTTTATGTCAGCGTATCCGGAAGTGGATATTTGCGGACCAAAACTGTTGAGGATTTTTTTAAAGCCCGATGCCAATTTGGATGAGTGTGAAGCGCAACGTTCCAATATCATTGATTCCACGGGCTTGGTGATCAATCGCGCGCGCCGCGTGGTGGATCGCGGGGCGGGCGAAGAAGATCGCGGACAATACAGCGAAGCCGCGCAAGTTTTTGGTTTGAGCGGAGCGTGCGTAATTTTTCGCGCTTCGGCGCTGGCGCAGGCCAAATTAGCCGGCGAATATTTTGATGAAGATTTTTTTGCGTATAAAGAGGATGTGGATTTAGCTTGGCGCATGCAACGCCTGGGTTTGGGCGCGTATTATTTGCCGCAAGCCGTGGTGTGGCATCATCGGCATGTGCCGGCCGCGCCCACTGCCGGGTGGTTCAGGGCTTGGCGCAAGCGCCGTCAAAAATCCCCGCGCATCAATTATTGGTCCAGCCGCAATCATGCCTGGTTGCTGATTAAGAACGATGAGTGGTTAAATCTGGTGTGCCACGCCCCATGGTGGTTGCCGTATGAATTTATGAAACTCGCGGCGGGTTTATTCTCTTGGTCTGATTTGAGGGGACGCGCGGCTGCGCTTGGCGGTTTGGCGCGCATGTTTAAAAAACGCGCTGAACTGGCAGGGCGGGTCAAGGTTAAAGGCGCGGCCATGCGCCAGTGGTTTGTATGATTAAAATTTCTTTTGTCACAGTGTGTTATCTCACGCCCAATTTGATCCGCCAATTATTGCGCGGGTTTGATGCTTTGCGTTTGCCATTTCAATTTGAATATTTTTTGGTGGACAATGCGGCGGGCGATGGCACGGGCGACATGGTGCGCGAGCGCTTCCCCTGGGTGAAATTGATTGAGACGCCGTGCAATGTGGGATTTGGCGCGGCTAATAATTTGGCGTTTAGGCAAGCGCGAGGCGAATACATCATGTTGATGAATCCGGATCTCACGGTGTTTACGGGCGAAGTGGAAAAGTTGATTGAGTTTGCGGATCGCCAAACCGATGCGGGTTTGTTCGGGCCCAGATTATTAAATCCGGATCGCACGCCGCAACAATCTTGCCATCGTTTCCCCAGCGCCATGACTCCGTTGTATCGTCGAACCGCGTTGGGTTCCACTGCGTGGGGCAAGCGCGCGTTGGAATATTATTTGATGCGCGGTGAGGATTTATCCCAAGCGCAGGATGTGGATGGTTTATTCGGTTCCGCGATTTTGATCCGGCGGCGCGCCTTGGACGAGATAGGATTTTTTGATGAAAGATTTTTTATGTATTTTGAAGATGTGGATTTGTGCCGGCGCGCGTGGGAGAAGGGTTGGCGCGTGATGTATGCGCCGGTGGCGGAATTTGTGCATTATCATCAGCGCGAAAGCGAAATTAAACGTTTGTGGAATTTGTTTTCCAATCCGCTGGCGCGCACGCACATCATGAGCGGCGCCAAATATTTTATGAAATATCGCGGCAAACCCCTGCCGCGCACGCTTGACAAAACGCCCGATTTGGGTTAAACCAACTCTTAGTTGTCGCCCTTTGGACAATTAGGACAAACCGAGTAGCCGCACCCTTTAGGGTGCGTGACGCAGACTAAAGTCTGCGACTACCGATTCTTCCGATAGAGCTTCCAACCACAGGAGGATGAGACATGGGACGCAAAAAAGACAAGCGGGACAAACTCCTCCTGGCTGAACCGGAGGATCTGCAAGCGCTGATTGAGCGCGCGCAACGAGCAGAAGGCTTGTTCGGAGAAAGCTACACAGCTCCGGCTTGGTATCAAATCGGCCGACTCTTGCGTAGTGATCCTCGTCGATGGGCGAATTGTTACGCCCACTATCGTCCGACGAATAGATGGGACGTGGTCGCTATGTTTAGTGTTTATGGGAGCGTATCGGCCGCTATTTGTATGTTGGCACCCCAAATTGCTTGGTTTTGGTATTTTTTGCTATTCGTACCCTTGTTCCTTTCGGGGTGGGCGTATAAAAAATCTCTTTGGCGAAGTTACGAACGGGACGTGAAAGATAGATTCCAATTCCTAATGAGTCAATCTCCCGCTGAAATCGTGGCCTAATATCTCTTGACCGAGCTTGGAAACTCAAGGAAAGATCTATTGGGCAAGGCCTCGCCTTTGCGCGAATTGCAAAGGAAACTACGCAAGCGCATGGAGGGCGTGGAAGCAACGTGCCATCAGTTGGCAGTCCGAGCAGACCAGCGTTCGGGCACGCATCAGCAGGCGCTCATCGAAGCTCGCCAAAAGATGCAAGAGCTGATTAGCCGCCTGCGTGCCGGGCTAGAACAGATCGGCAGTCACATCGCCTCCATTGAGGCTTTTCTCCGAGAATGCGAGGTTCAGATCCAGGCGCTCAAAGAGCCGCTGGATGATCTGCCCTTGCTCGAGCAAGCCGCGAGCCACGAGGCTGGTGCGGAGCAAGAGCTGGGTCAGCTCGAAGGTGTGATCATGGATTCAGTCTCGCAACTGCAGTCGCGCATGGGAGAGACGCAGGCTCGAATCTCCGCGGCCATGACTGAACCAGCCAAACAGCTCTTTCTTACGTCTGACGGTGCGGATCTGGAGGCAGACCTCGCGCGGTATGAACAAGCCGCGTCAGCCGCCTTTCCTTCTGCGCTTTCTCCGCCGGATGTGAAATCTTAATCTTGGGCGTGCGCCGCACGCCCCTACATACCCCGCGAATTTCTTCGCGGGTGTTTTTTTACACGGGCGAACACATGGGTTCGCCCCTATGTGAGTATAAACGTAGGGGCACCCCTGGTGGGTGCCCGTCTTTGTGCGAACGTGATATTCTATAAGAGCCAATTAAAGAGGATTTTGACATGTCATTGCACACGCCTAATTTTTTAACTTGTCCGGCTTTTCCGGAATTACCGCCGGCATCAGATCAAGCTCCAAACGAGCCCGCTTCGACTCAACCGAATCGAGGCGAGCCTGTTTCGCCGTTTGAAAAAA
Source organism: bacterium (assembly GCA_020056125.1). GTDB lineage: Bacteria > Patescibacteriota > Patescibacteriia > 2-12-FULL-60-25 > 2-12-FULL-60-25 > JAHIUG01. Next base: position 5,426 of record JAGVIJ010000122.1, read on the forward strand.
CAGCAGAAGAAAAACCCGCGTCTACACAATCGGCTGTTGCGCCCAAAGTTCGTTCGCGGCACAGGACGGGTTGGTGGATTTTTGGGATGGCAGTGATCGTAGCTGTAATTGTTACGGTTCCGGCGGTTTTAACTTTGATCAAAGCCGGCGCTGCAGCTACAGCCGCTAAAAATTACGTGCAATCTGCGCAAACTAAAATTCAACAACTGGATATTGCGGGCGCGCAAATCGATCTGAAGGCGGCGAGCAGTCAGTTGTCTTTAGTCCGCACGACTTTGCTCGGAGTGGGCATGTGGCGCGATTTACCATTTTCCGGCACGCAGATTCGAGCCATGGAAGATGCGGCTTCGGCCGGCATCAGCACGCTGGATAGCGCCGTAGATATTTTGGATGTGGCCTCAACCATCATCGAGGCATTGCAAGGCGGACAAGAGGCGACTTGGGGATTAAACGTGGGCATTCCATCCACGCGCAAATTCAGCGAGCTGACTGCGCAGGATAAATTGCAGTTATTGCAAAGATTGTATAACCAACTGCCGCGTCTGCGTTTGGCGCGCGATAAAATGTCTTTGGCTTTGGAGTTGTGGCGCCGCGTGCCGCAAGATCAATTGGCATCGCCGCTCAAGAGCGCGCTCAAACCTATGGCCGAGACACTGCCCATGTTACAGCGCTCTTTGGATGAAGCGGTGCCGTTGATCGAGGTGATTTTGCCTTTGGCCGGTTATCCTGATGCGCGGCGGTTTTTAGTGGTGTTGCAAAATGCGGATGAGTTAAGGCCGGGCGGCGGATTTATCGGCAACGTGGGAACCATCACCACAGTGGCCGGGGATTTTAAGGAATTTGAATTTACAGATGTTTATAATATTGATAATCCGGTTTCGGGCGTGTGGCGCGAAGAGCCTCCGGCGCCGCTCAAAAAATATTTGGGAGTGCAAAAGTGGTTTTTGCGCGATGCCAACTGGTCCCCGGATTTTCCGACTTCGGCTGAAACGGTTTTGGATTTTTATATTCGCGAGGTTGAGATGCAGACGCATCAAAAGTTACCCTTGCCGCCAGACACATATGTGGCACTGGAGCCCGGGTTGTTTGAATCTCTGTTGCGTTTGGTCGGGCCGCTGACCGTGAACGGGATCACTTTTGAAGCGGATAACTTTTTTGAAAAATTGGAATTTGAAGTTGAGGTGGGCTGGCATCAAAAAGGTTTGGCGGTTACGGCGCGCAAGGATATTGTGTCGCGGCTGGGAGAAGAGTTGATGGCGAAGTTGATGGCTTTGCCCTCGGCACGTTGGCCCGAGATTTTGGATTTGCTGACGCAAGCCTTGGAGCGCAAACAAATCATGGTGTATTCGCGCCAGCCAGAATTGCGCAAGGTTTTGGAAATGCGTAATTGGACGGCTGCGGCCAAACCAGCGCTGGGAGATTTTTTGTGGGTGGTGGATGCGAACATGGCTGCGCTCAAAACCGATGGCGCCATGAAGAAAGCCGTAAAATATGAATTGGATGCCACGGATCCCAAAGGATCCAAAGCCACGGTCACGCTGACTTATACCAACACAGCTAAAGATTTCAGCGACTATCGCTATACGCGCTATCGGAGTTATACGCGAGTCTATGTGCCCGAGGGCAGTGAGTTGCTGGGCACGCAAGGCGCGCAAGATGATGATTTCAATAAAACCGGCGGGCGCTATGTGCCGGGCAAAGCGGATGTATTTAAGGAGTTGGGCAAAACAGTCTATGGCGCTTTTTGGTCGGTGGAACCCAATAAAACCGCGACGTTAAGTTTCACCTATCGTTTGCCCGAAAGCGTGGTGCAACAAATTAAAGAAAAGAAGTATCGTTTGGATTGGCCAAAACAACCGGGGGCTGATAAGGTGAGCTTGACGCTGGAGCTCTTATTCGATAAGAAAATTAAATCCGCGGTGCCCGCTGAAGATCAAAACAAGTGGGGAGACGCGCGGTATGAAAACAAAACTGATTCGTTGACCGATCGAGTTTTCGTTACAACTTTAGATTGACGGCGTCTTATCGATTGTCTTACATCCTAAAGTCCGGTAGTCGCCCCGCCGTTGGCGGGGCGTTGATGAAAAATTTACGCACACTGAAGTGTGCGGCTACCACCTGCAACTCACTCATTATGTTTGCAAAAAAAGTCGGCATTGATTTGGGAACCACCACGGTTTTGGTTTATGTTCCTCAAAAAGGCATCATCATCAATGAGCCTTCGGTGGTTGCCATCTCATTGGTGGATAAGCGCGTGTTGGCCGTGGGTAAAGAGGCTAAAGAAATGTTGGGACGCACGCCCGATACCATTGTGGCATGTCGGCCGCTCAAGGAGGGCGTGATTGCGGACTATCGCATGACCGAGGCCATGCTTAGATATTTTTTAAATAAAGCTTTGGGGCGCATGAGATTTTTCAGGCCTGAAGTCATGGTGGCGGTGCCGGGCGGAATCACTTCCACCGAACGACGCGCCGTGATTGATGCCACGATCAGCGCGGGCGCGCGCGCCGCTTACATTATTAAAGAGCCGGTGGTGGCGGCCATTGGCGCGGATATTCCCATTGGTTCTCCGTCAGGCCACATGATTGTGGATGTGGGCGGAGGCACCAGTGAAATCGCTGTGATCTCGCTCGGCGGGATTGTGGCATCATCCTCGGTGCGCACGGGCGGCACCAAATTGGACGCGGCTATTCAAGAACATGTGCGGCGCAAATATGGTTTGGCCATCGGTGAGCGCACTGCCGAAGATATTAAAATTCGCATCGGCTCGGCTTTGTATTTGGAAAAGAAAATGGAAGTGCAAGTCAAAGGGCGCGATATGATCAATGGTTTGCCGCGTGTGATTACCGTCACGTCGGAAGATGTGACCGATGCCATTCAACATGATTTGCAAGGCATCGTGGAGGCGATCAAAGAAGTTCTACAAGCCACGCCGCCCGAGCTCTCTGCGGATGTGATGGAGAAGGGCATGGTGCTCACGGGCGGCACAGCGCAATTGCGCAATTTGGATCGTTTGTTTTCCGATGCCACGGGAGTGCCGGCGTTTGTGGCTGATGATCCGCAATTGTGCGTGGCGCGCGGCACGGGCATTGCTTTGGAAAATTTGGAAAGCTACAAGCGGAGCATTTTTAGTTCGTAGAAAACCGGGGCATGACCCGTTTAAATTAAAATCGCATCATGATTTTTTTGACTCATGAAAATAGGACGATTGTTGACATAAATGCTATACTTGGCATAGTGATAATAATATGCCCGCAATTGACGTAAAAAAATACGAGAGTGTCATCCTGTATCTCGTTAAAAAACTCGGCGGAGAGATCCATGGCAAAAAGAAGCTCGCCAAGCTTTTGTATTATGTGGATTTTGATTTTTTCGAAAAATTCGAGCTGCCGGTAACCGGGGATACTTACAAAGCTTTGCCCATGGGTCCGTTCCCCGAACACATGCCCGAGATCATCGAAGGGTTGGTCGCCGAAAAACAGATCATCGTCGAATCCGTGGCCGAGCGCGAAGGATATCTGCCGACTGAAGTTTATAAAATTACATCGCAGGAAGTTAGCGGAGATCAACTCCGACCTGACGAAAAAGCCATGCTCGATCGCGTAGTCGAGAAGTACGGCAATTTGACCGGCAAAGAGTTGGAAGTCCTCACTCATGCTGAAGCGCCATATCTGGGAACCGAGCCCGGCCAAGAGATTGCCTACGAGCTTGCGTTTTACAGGGGAACAGAATTCGCGGCGCATGCTTAACTTTGTTTATCATCCGACTTATCTCAAACATATCGCCGCTCTGGAGCGGCGTTTTCCGCAAGTGAAACAAGGAGTCGAAGCGTTCAAGCGTCTTTGCGATTTTCAGTTTGATCCGGTTCAGCCCAGACAGGTAATTGCGCCTGCCAAGTTACATCGCAGAAAACAATTGGAAGCATGCGGAATTTGGAAAATAGAGCTTGCGGTCGCTGGCGTTCGATCCAATCAATCGCCGAGGATTTGGTTTGCGGTGCAAGGAGCGACCATTGTCTTCCTCTGCGCCGCGTCTCATATCGATAACTACGACGATAACAAAATGGAGGCGCTGGCCGAAAGCCTGGTGACGGACATTTTTAGCTAAAAAGGCATTCTTAGGAGAACAAAAACAGCCCGGGTGGGCTGTTTCCGGTCACGCATCCTATGTCGGTTGTCCCGACCACGCC
>JAGVIJ010000094.1 GCA_020056125.1 bacterium
AATCTTCCATCTTCTTTCGGAGCGTTTCTGTCCTAGGCACCCACTTTCCGATTAAATCAGTAGTGTCGGTTTGGCCGTTTAACGACATTCTATAAACCTCGCGATTGCAGAGATGGGCTAGATATTCAATCGTGTACGACTTTCCTACAGCGGCCTCCCCTTCGACCAACAAGGGCTGATCCAGCGCCGCGGCTTTGGCTATCTTTTGTAAAAGATCCAAAGAAAATTCATCCTCTGAAAAAGCCTTAAATTTTTCCTCCGGCGGCGTCTGCGACCCGGGCTCCGGACTCCGCGGAATCTCCACGCCCAAAATCTTAATCTTGGTCTTTAAAACCTCGATGGGTTTTCTGGGCTTTTCAGCCACCGGCGCTTCGAATGACATCCCTCCGAATTTTTTTGGCATATGGTTATTCACGATTAAAAATTCTTTATTTAATCAATCTTAGCACGCTGTATTAAAAATAAAAATCAAATTTCAAATTTCACGATCGCCTCCCATTTTTCATCGTCGCGGCGTTTGATCTCCAATTCTTGAGCGACCACGGATTTAAGTTGAGTTTTGAATTCGGTTACAGGTCGGCCCACAAAAAATCCTTTGACTTCGGTTTCAGTTACCAACTCAAAACTCAAATCTTGATAGGCCTCATGCTGTGTGGCTGAAACCGTTAGGGCTTGATTTAAAATAGCGGCCACGAGTGCGGTAAAATCCGCGCCTTTAATTTCAAAGCGGCGTTTTTGTTCTGCTCCGCCATCCACATAATGCGCTCCGGCCACGCTAAACATGCCCTGCAAAGCGGACTTCAATAATCCGGCTCGCGTAGCGCCCCACGCCTTGATGCTCACCTCGGCGGCTGACGATAAAATCTCAAAATTATTCATGTAAAAACAATAGCAAATCAAAAATATTTTTTCAATTCCGCGCGTCAATCACGATGGATTAAAAAACCAAAATCCCCATCCGAAAAATTTTACATTTCTATAACCTTTATCTACTCACTTCCACCGTGGTTCCCAATTGCGCGAATGGCGCAGAGACTGTAATGCGATCGTAAGCGTCCTTCACTACAAAACAACCCGTGCCGTTGGTGGAAGCGCTGGTTGGATCTGTAGGCATTTTTAAAATATAGCGCTCTTCAAAAGTAACTGAACTTAGGTCAATCAAACCTGAACAACTGACCGCGTTCGTGCGGCAAATTTCGGTTTTTGCCGCGGAAACAGTGGAAGGCAAAATACCGCTATTGTCTATGGTGTATTGATGAATGGCGTTCAGGATGGAGTTCACGTTGCTCTGCCGTTTGGCGTTATTGGCTTGTGCGATATTGCGCGCCGGATTGATGGCGATCAACACCATGGAGGCTAAAATAATGATGATGGTGATGACGAGCAACAACTCAATCAGCGTAAAGCCTCGGGCGTTGAACTTGGTGAAAAATGTACGCATAATTTTTGTATCAAATAGTATAGCACGTTTGGCCTGGTCGGTAGATCATTAGGCTAAAGATAAAATAATCACTCGGCTCGGATTAGCCGGATTAAATTTAACTTGCACCACCGTACCCGGCTGATATTTTGGCAAACTGACTGCGGGCACCATGGCTCGAGCCGTGGCTTGATAAGATTTTTTATTTTTGGGCTGAACCTCCAGAACAAAACTGATGCCGTAGTTTACGCCGTTCACTATGCCGCCGGTATGTTGCGCTTGGATAATTTTCGCTTTGGCTGATTCGCCATCTTTTAAAATCTTGGTTCGGAGTTTAGCGTGTTTTGAAGCCAGTATGATAGCCGCTAGAATTAAAAGAAAAAGGAGTGCGACAATCGTCGAGATTAAAATGAACAGCGGTAAATTTTCAAACATATATTTTAAATATAGTAACATAAAATCCCCGGTTGGGGGATTTTAATTTTGGTCGGCCCGGTAGGATTCGAACCTACAACCAACTGTGTATAAGACAGTCGCTCTACCATTGAGCTACGGGCCGACGAAGGTGGGCGAGTAAAACGGTTGCTCCCCGCCCAAAGGCCTACGGCCATTGATGGCGGGTACCATTGAGCTACGCGCGCATGCAGGCCACTACGGCGGCGCGAATAAACGCGTCACAGTTTTACACTATTTTTCGCTCTATGGCAAACCGCCGGCTTGACACAACCCATAAAATTCTATACAACTTAGCCCTCGCCCCATCCCAGCCTCGGGGCCTTTTTTTATCAAGTTAAAACCTGTAACATGTAAGAGCTAAACCATATGAAACATACTTGGACGATCAAAGCTGATGATGTCGGAGAACGGTTGGATGTTTTTTTAGCCGCGCAATTAGACGGACTGACGCGCAGCGCCGTGGCCAGGCTGTTAAAAAAAGACGCGGGCAATATCAACGGCAAGACAGCTTCGGTACATTGTTTTTTAAAGGCCGGGGATAAAGTCATCTTTGATGATGCGGCCGATAAAAACAATTCAGCCGGAAATCTTTTAACATCTCCGCCGCCGGACGTGGCGGTGATAGATGAAACCGATGATTGGTTGGTGCTGAATAAACCAACCGGAATTTTAGTGCATCCGGATCGAACGCATGCGAGCGGCACTTTGGTGGATTTTTTATTGGCCGAATATCCCGCGATCGCCAAAATCGGCGAGGATCCCGAGCGTCCGGGAATCGTGCATCGTTTGGACAAGGATGTTAGCGGGCTGATGGTCATAGCTAAAACGCAAGACGCCTTTGACAGCTTAAAACAGCAATTCAAAGAACACACCGTGGATAAAACCTATTTGGCTTTGGTGCATGGCCAAGTTGTGCAAGATTCCGGAGATATAAAATTTAGAATTGCGCGTTCCAAAACATATGCGCGCATGGCCGCTCATCCGGTGGATGAAATAGCGGGTCGCGCGGCTTGGACGCACTATAAAGTCTTGCGCCGACTGACCAATGCCACCTTATTGGAACTGCAAATTCTTACGGGTCGCACGCACCAGATCCGCGCGCATCTTTTTGCCTTGCAACATCCTGTGTTCGGCGACACGCTCTACAAGCTACGCCTGCCCACTTCTAAACTGTACAGTCCGCGCTTATTACTCCAGGCCGTTGAATTGGCTTTTAGCGACCCGGCTACGGGCCAGAGAAAAAAATATTCCCTGACGCCGGATCCGGCATTTGATCAACTGATAAAAAAACTTTAACTCATGTCTCCTCCTATCTTTATTCTCACCGGCGCATCCGGCGTGGGCAAGACCTCCATCGCGCAGCGTCTTTTACAGCGCAAAAATCCGCGGCTCATCAAAGTCATCACCAGCACCACGCGAACCAAGCGGCCCGGAGAAACAGCCGGCCGCGATTATCGCTTTTACCGCCCGGCAGAATTCAAAAATAAAATTGCGCATGAAAAACTTTTTGAATGGGCCAAAGTTTACGGCCAATACTACGGCTCATTGAAAACCGATGTGGCGCGAGCGCTCGGCGGCACTCGGCCGATTTTAATGGTGGTGAATATCCAAGGCGCTAAAAGCATTAAAAAGATCCATCCAGAGGCCATAACGATCTTTATCGACGCCCCGCTCTCCGAGCTGAAACGCCGGCTGCTCCAGCGCGGCACTACCGGCGCTGAACTGAAATTGCGGCAAAAACAATTGGTTCAAGAAAAAAAATTCGCTGCGCAAGCCGACTATGTGATTTTAAATCCAGCCGGGCAACTCGCGCGCGCCGTTCAAAACATTGTGCGGCTAATGATGAATAAAATGCGCAACCGCTTGACGCAACCCAAGACTTAAGCTACCCTAGCGCCAATTACCTGTATGCAACAAACTATTAATCCTCAACTGGCCGCAGCCGATATTCGATCAGGCATGGTCATCCGAGTGCATCAAAAAATCAAAGACGCTACAGCCAAAGATGCTGATCGAGAGCGCATCCAGATTTTTGAAGGCACAGTGATTAACGTGCGCGGCGCCGGTCTGCACAAAACCATGACCGTACGGAAAATTTCTGAAGGCATCGGCGTGGAAAAGATTTTTCCGCTGACCCTGCCCTCCATCGCCAAGCTGGAGTTGGTCAAGCAATACAAAACCCATCGTAACAATATCCGTTACATAAAAAATGCGCTCCGCACTTTGAAGGAAGTCAAAAAGGATGAACCGGCCAAGGCCTAAGCGCTAATCCAAAATTAAAAAATCCCCACCCGGGGATTTTTTGGTTGTGTATTTCGCTCCGCTCTACCATCCGGCCTAAGTTAATCCTTTGTCCACGTCAATCGACCGCGTGGCATTTTTAATGATATCCAAGGATAAATCCAAATGGCTTTCCACCGGCTCTCCAAAAGTATAATTTTCATAAAACGCTTCGCTCACATCGTCGATAAAAGTATTCCACTGGGCGCCAAACCAACCGCGCGCCACGTCTTCGGTCTTGACCCAGCGCAACACTCCGCCGCGCGTCACCATATAGGTTTTGACATCGGTCTGAAATTTAATCATGCGCGTGCCCGGATGATAGGTTACATTGCCGCCGATGGGAATTAAAGACATTTGGTCGATGGGAATGACGCGCACATTGGAAAAATCCGTGTACCAAGTAAAATAAGTTTTTTCGTTAGGGAAGACGTAGCGCTTGCCGTTGGAGGCGTAATAATAAACCGCCGTATCGCTCAAGGTTTTGGCATTGCCATCATCCGGAATTTTAATCAAATCACCGGTCTGCAAGCTGATGGATAAGCCGCCGGAAAATATCAGAGTGATGGTGCGCTGGAGCGGCATGTTATCTACGCTGGCGCGCAATACCGCCGTGCCGTCTTTGAGCGACGACACGCGAAAATACGCTTTGCCAAGTAAATTAGTTACATCGCTTTCTACGATGATTTCATCCCAAACTCCGCGGCTGGAAGTCAGCACCACTTTTTTGCCTTCCATGGGAGTTAGGTTGGTATCCTTAATCACCACGCTGATGCGCGCATTATCAATGCCATCCGCCGTCAATATGGATTTATCCGTACCCAACACCGAATTACCGGCATCGAATGTGGCCGCGGCCTGAACCTGATTTGCCCACGGTATCAGAGCCGTCAGAGACACAACCGCCGAGAAAAAAATCATCCCAAGATATTTCATACAACTTATAACGAATCGTCCACGACCAGCGAATTGTTCAGCTCGGCTTGTTTGTTGTAACCGGATGCATCGGCGATCTCCGATCCAAAAGTATAGTTGATATAAAAGGCATCCGAAATATCATCGATCTGTTTGTTCCAAGTCGCGCCATATAAACCGATAGCCACAGCTTCGGTCTTCACCCAACGTAATACTCCACCCTTGCTCACGGCATACACTTTGGGATCGGTGGTGAACTTAACCATTCTGACACCCGGGCGATAAGTTACATTTTTACCCAATGGCATGCTAGCTAAGGTTCCAGATTGAACTTCTGTAACTTGGCTGAAATCCGTATACCAGGTGAAGTAAACTTTGGAATTGGAAAAGGCATGGCGCTTGCAATCCGTGCCGTAATAATATACGGCGCTGTCATCTTGCGTATTCAAGTTGCCATCATCCGGCAGTTTGACTAAAGAACCGACTGACACCACCGGACTCTGACATTGGGATTGCAGGGGCGCCGTAAAAGTAAGTGTTGGCTTGGAATCAATGGTCACGCCGCCGGCTACAGCAGTTAAGGTGGTTGAACCTTGAGCTGAAGATTTGACGGTAAAGGTGGCGGTTCCATTGGCATCAGTCGTGGCCTGTGCAGGAGAGATGACAACACCAATCAAAGACGAAGATAGCGTGACTGTTTTGCCGCTCAATACTTCGCTTGAGGCATTGCGAGCGATAATGGTCACTGTGGAACTCTTCAAATTATCCGCGTAGATGCTGGAGGGCGAAGCGCCGACTGAAGACTTTGAAGCCGAGACCGTGGTATCAGCCGGCAACGAGGCAGTGAAGCTAACGGTTGGTTTAGTATCCAAAGTTACACCGCCGGCCACAGCCGTAAGCACAGCTGATCCTTGGGTCGAAGATTTGATGGTGAAAGTTGCCGTTCCCCCGGCATCGGTTGTGGCCGATGAAGGAGAAATAGTTGCTCCGGCTAGCGATGAAGAGAGCGTTACCGCTTTGCCGCTTAAAACTATGCTGGATGCATTGCGCGCTATCACGGTAACCGTGGAAGTTTTTATATTGTCAGCGCTCACACTGGCCGGAGAAACGCTCACCGCAGACTTTGAAGCTGACACAACATTGTCTTCCGGCTGAACCTCTAGATTTAGTTTAACGATATAACCATTCGAAATTCCGCTGGTCAAGACGAATGGTCCGACGTTGGAACCTAGATAACCCGCGGCGCTAATTTTGAAATAATAATTACCCGAAGCTAAAGCCGCACGGCCATAACCATCCTGCCCCGTGGTTCCGGTCGCATCCGCGGTTTGACCGGTCTTAGCCAAATCATCCGCCGTCTGCAAACAGCCTGCGTCTTTGCAGACCGTATAACTCGCATTAGCTATTGGATTATTATTCATGTCCTTAACAATCAACATGAAGTCGCGCAGTAAGGCATTGCAATAAGACGTTTGGCCGGCCGGTAAACTCGCCTGATTACAGGGCGCGCCGACCTTAGTCATTTCAACAACAGTGGCGCTGGTTCCAGTTGCATTGCCAACACCGAGCAACGCCGTGTTCCCATCGGCGCTGGTTCCGTTGGCTGTAACATAGCCTTCGCGCGATACAATCAATTGGTGATTACCCGGGATAGGATTAGCAAAATAATACCAGGAGCCGGATATTTCTTTAGGAGCTACTCCTTGATAGGTGACCGAGGCATCAAAAATATGATTGTCCGCATCGTCCTTAACCCTTACGGCCACAGCTGGGATGATAGTAATGGGATTCATGGAATGATCACGGAGCGCTGTAGTTAATGGTAAGGTTTCAATGGATTGCTGAACATATCCAGCGGGTGTGGTGATTTTTAATGTATACATACCGCCATCGGTCGGAAGCGCATAATAATGTATACCTGAACCAGCGTTCCACTCCCCCAAATATGCTCCGCTGGGCTGAACAGAAGCAACGGGCAAATTTTCCAACCACGGATTGGTCTGCCGATCTTCAAATTTTAATTTCAAATTATAAGCGCGCGCCTTGACCTCATTGGCAAAAACGTAGTCCGAATATGGAGAACTCGTGGTTATTTTAATCCAATAAGCGGTTACGCCATTCACTTCTTTCTGCGCCCAGTTGGAGGGAGGAGTGAATTTAATTTGCGTGTGACCCGTGAGATTTGAAGTTTTAAAATCATTGCTCGGATTTGAAGTGAGGGTGAGCGACTTAAAGGATCCCGGATCAAGCAAGGTTTCAGGTTTGGAATAGGCATAGCTCACGGTTCCGAGCTGGCCCCAAACTTCCATATCAAAATACACCGCGTCAAAAGGAGACTTCATGCCGAAATAAAACGTATGGCTCAAAGATATACCGCCAAGAGCCACATCCGGTCCATCGGTATCTGCGGCATCGCTGGTCCAATCGATATAACTGGAACCAGAGAGTTGCCAGACTTTATCAAAATGCGCGTTGCCACCCAAGGTGAAAGTTGGGATGATAATAGCTTGTACTTGAGCTAGCGGCGCCAGAATAAAAGCGGAAAAGATAAGACCAAATAAAAAAGTTTTTGATCTATTAAAGATAGAATTTTTCATATGGCGCTAATTATAGCACGTGAATTTTAGAACGTGAAATGCTATAGCACCTTTTTTAAATACCCGGCGGTCAGGCTTTTTTTGTTGCGGCTGACTTCTTCGGGCGTGCCCTGGGCCACAATTTCCCCTCCGCGAATTCCGCCTTCCGGCCCCATGTCCACTAAATAGTCGGCTGATTTCAACACGTCTAAATTATGTTCAATCACCAAAACCGTGTTGCCCTTATCCACCAGCGCTTGCAACACAATGAGCAAGCGATTGATATCGTCAAAATGCAAACCCGTGGTGGGCTCATCCAAAATATACAGCGTCTTGCCCGTGGCGCGGCGCGCCAGTTCCGTAGCCAACTTTACGCGTTGCGCTTCACCGCCGGATAAAGTGGTGGCCGGTTGTCCCAAGCGCACATAACCCAAACCCACCTCGTGCAAGACTGACAGTTTTTCATAAATCAACGGCTGATCCACAAAAAATCTGCGCGCTTCTTCCACGGCCATATTCAGCACATCCGCAATATTTTTGCCGTGCCAATGAATCTCCAACGCATCTTTGTTGTAGCGCTGGCCTTTGCATTCTCCGCATTCCACATATACATCCGGCAAAAATTGCATTTCAATTTTTACATAACCATCTCCGCCGCAAGCCTCACAGCGGCCGCCGCCCTTGACGTTGAAAGAAAATTTTCCGGCATCATAGCCGCGCATTTTAGCTTCGGACACGCTGGCATATAAATCACGGATGGCCGTGAATACGCCCGTGTAAGTTGCCGGGTTGGAGCGCGGCGTGCGGCCGATGGGCGACTGATCAACTGATACGACTTTATCCAGATGTTGCAGGCCGTCGATTTTTTTATGCGCACCCGGCAAATCCTTGGCGTTGTAAAAATGAGCGGACAGCGCGCGCGCTAAAATCTCCAAAACCAGCGTGGACTTGCCTGAACCTGACACGCCGCTGACGCAGACAAATTTGCCGAGCGGCAATTTAAAATCCACATTTTTTAAATTGAATTCCGAGGCGCCATGGACGATTAGATTTTTGCCATTGCCCTTGCGGCGTTTTTTGGGCGTGGCAATTTCTTTTCGCCCGGTCAAATAATCCGCAGTCAAAGAATCCTTGTTGCGTCTGACTTCAGCCAAAGTGCCGGCGCCCACAATTTCACCGCCATACTCGCCTGCCCCGGGTCCCACATCCACCACATAGTCGGACGATTCCATGACCGCTTGATCATGTTCCACCACGATCACCGTATTACCCAAGTCGCGCAGGCGCTTCATGGTCTTAATCAATTTTTCATTGTCGCATTGGTGCAAACCGATGGAAGGTTCATCCAAAATATAAATCACGCCCGAGAGTTCAGACCCGAGTTGAGCTGCCAAACGCACGCGTTGC
>JAGVIJ010000059.1 GCA_020056125.1 bacterium
CCCCGGATCAATTCCTAAAATTCTCATAAATTTATTAATGCCAGATTAACTATATATTAAGGAGCATGCCTTGACAATTTAGCAATTTGATGTTAATTCTAGACGCGTCAGACCAACCAAGGAGCAAGTCATGACCGAAGAAAACAAAGACCCAGCAGCCGTTCCGCCCAAGCCTAAGCTCACGTGGCGTGAGCGGTGGGAAGACCAACTCACGCGCCGCGAGCGTCCGTGCATCTTCATTGCATACATCGGATCAATTTGTGTGCTGGTAGCCATCATCCTCACCGCCCTTCACTTCACGGGGTATGTGAACATGCTAGCCGGCCCTGTCCCTCCCACCGACGTCGAGCAAAGCCAGCCCCAAGCCCAGGCTCCGGAACGAACCATAGCCACGCTTCCAAACAAGGAGCGCTGGGTGACGAGGGTCGCTCCGCAATCCGTCGAGTGGGTTGTGAAAGCGTCCAAAGGAACCAAATGGGAAGCCTCGGGCACGCCCGAGTGTTTCCAGATCGACCTGGACGCATGGCGCAAGGTCACGCTGAACGACGTGCCGGCGCTGGTAGACTGCACCAAGGCTCACGTGACCGCTGACCGGATCTGCGATGATGGGAATCGCGGCTGGGACGTGCGCACGTGCGTGGTCGCCTACCGTAGCGACTGGAGGCCAAGGTAGCAACCAAAAAGCGTGCCTGTCTGCACGCCCCCGACATCTGGGCGCGATGAATCACGCCCCTACAAGCTCTGTTCAAAGTCCCCTCGGACCACGAACAGAGCTTTTTTAATTTACAAAGGGCAGGCACCAGGCCTGCCCCTACATTCCGAATTTAAACCGCCAATGATTTTAAGCCGCGTTGGTGTACACCCTCTGCACATCTTCCAACGCCTCCAACTCATCCAATAATTCTTCCAACTTACCGCCATCTTGTTCATTGATTTCCACTGAAGTTTTAGGCAGCCATTCCAATTCCGCGGATTCAAAACTCACTCCGGATTTTTCTGCGGCCTCGGCCACGCGTTTTAAATCTCGAGAGTTGCATAACACGATTTCTGCGCCATCTTCATTTTTTATTTCTTCGGCTCCGGCATCAATCAAAGCATATTCAATTTGATCGCGCCGCTCCGCGGGCAAGCCGCCCGGAATGCGCACCACGCCTTGGCGTTCAAACAAATACGCCACTGCGCCGGATGCAGCCAAAGCCGCTCCATGCTCGGACAAAATAAGTTTCACATCATTAGCCGCGCGATTGCGATTGTCGGTCAGACATTCAATGATCAAAGCCGCGCCGCCCGGCAGGTACGCCTCATACAGCAAATTTTCCAAACCGCCCTCTGCTCCGCCGCCCGCTCCGCGCTGAACCGCCCGCTCAATATTCTCTCTGGGCATGGAGCCTTTGCGCGCATGATCCATGGCCACGCGCAACTTAAAATTGAACACCGGATCTGTGCCGCCCTCGCGCACCGCCACCGTAATTTCTCGCGCTAATTTGGTAAACGAAGCCGAGCGCTTGGCATCTATCGCGCCTTTAAATTGTTTAACCTTGGACCATTTGGAATGACGAGACATATTTTTCCAAACGTCTTTTAAATTTTAGGCTTCAACCGCCGGCTCTTCGACTTTTTTATATGCGCCAAAACCCGTGCCCGCCGGAATCAGCCGACCGATAATCACGTTTTCTTTCAAGCCCTGCAATTTATCAATCTTGCCGGTAATAGCCGCATTGATTAACACGCGCGCCGTCTCTTGGAACGAAGCTGCGGATAAGAATGATTCAGTGGTCAAAGACACCTTGGTGATGCCCATGAATAAATCTTCCAATTCAGCCGGCCGCTGACCCACTTCCGTAGCTTTATCGTTTTCTTCCATGGCGTGCATTTTTTCCATCACCTCGCCCGGCAAAAGATTGGTATCACCCGCATCTTTAATATAGACGCGCGAGAACATGCGCCGCACGATAATTTCGATATGCTTGGCGTTTAATCTCTGGCCTTGTGAAGCATAGATGTGCAACACCTCGCGCAACAAATAACGCATCACTGCATCCGCGCCTTTAACTCGGAAGAGTTGTAACAAATCCAAATGCCCCTCGGTTAATTGATCGCCGATTTGCACTTCATCTCCGTCCTTAACATACAATTGATAACCCGCAGGCAAAGGCAACTCGCGCATGGTCGGCCCTTCCCAAATCACTTTAACCGCGGACTTGCTGAGTTTGATTGTGCCTTCATGTTCAGCCACCACTGTGTCTCCGGTATTTCGTTCCAACAACACATCGCCGACAATCACTTTGGCGCCATCTTTTACCTTCACTTCATCCTTGGATTCAATGGTATGAGTATCTTCTTGCACAGCCGTATACTGGATGCGCGCCACGCGGCCGCCTGATTCCGTGTCCACCACTTTTTCTCCGCTAGGCGTCTCAATTAAGCGGCGCTCGCTTTGCATCACGCTCACTTTGCCGGCCACATCCGCAATCACGGCTTTGTGTTTGGGCGAACGCGCCTCAAACAATTCTTCCACGCGCGGCAAACCTTGCGTGATATCAACTCCGGCCACACCGCCAGTATGGAAAGTACGCATGGTCAACTGGGTGCCCGGCTCGCCGATGGATTGTGCGGCGATAATACCTACGGCCGTACCCATGCGCACCATTTGATTGTAAGCCAAATCATAGCCATAACATTTTTGGCATA
>JAGVIJ010000016.1 GCA_020056125.1 bacterium
ACCGCGCCAAAACCGGAGAGCGTTTGTTGGCTTTGGCGTCGCGCCGCGGACCGGTCGGAGATAAAACCAATTTCACTTTCCGCGGGCTAGTGGCGTTTCGCGATCCGTTGCGGCCATCCATCAAAGCCGCGGTGGAACACACGCGAGCTTTAGGAATTAAAACCATCATTGTTACGGGCGATCATCAAGGCACAGCCGAGGCCGTAGCGCGCGAAGCCGGTATTTTGCGGCCGGGCGAAAAAATTATCACGGGCGATGAAATCGCTAAACTAAGACCCGCGGAATTGGAAAAAATCCTGGACCAGATCAGCGTGTTTGCGCGGGTTCTGCCGGAACAAAAAGTACAAATACTGAATCTGTATAAAAAACAAGGCCACGTGGTGGCAGTGACCGGCGATGGGGTGAACGATGGTCCGGCGCTTAAGGCCGCAGATATTGGCGTGGCCGTGGGTTCGGGCACCGAGGTGGCTAAAGGCGCGGCGGATTTGATTATTTTGGATGATAATTTTGAAACCCTGGTGGCGGCCGTGGAAGAGGGGCGACGCATTCTGGGCAATATTCAAAAAACCATTGTGTATTTATTATCCAATGCCTCGAATGAGTTGTTTTTAATCGGCGGTTCGCTGATTGCCGGGCTAGCCCTACCGATTAACGCCCTGCAAATTCTGTTTGTGAATTTTTTCTCGGACAGCTTTCCGGCCGTGGCCTTTGCCTTTGAATCGGGCGTGGATAACACAGCGTCGCGCCTCGGACGCCAAGCGTCAATCTTCAATAAAAAAATAAAAGTTCTTATTTTGGGCGTGGGTACAGGCACCAGCGCCTTCCTCTTTATATTGTACACGTGGCTGCTCGCTCGCGGTTATCAGCCGGAAATTGTGCGCACCTTTATCTTCGCTTCCTTTTCCCTGTACTCGTTGTTTGCGGCCTTTGCCCTGCGCAGTTTGGAAGTCAGTATTTTTAGATACAATCTGTTTGCCAATAAATTTTTAACCGGCGGCGTGCTTATTGGTACAGCCTTAACTGCGGCGGCCATCTACTTGCCATTCATGCAAACCATCCTCAAAACCACAGCCCTGCCTTTGAACTGGGTGGGCGGAGTCATTGCCTTGGCCGCGTTAAATATCCTGTTGGTGGAAATGATTAAATGGATTTTTCGCACACGAACGGGTAGCCGCACCCTTTAGGGTGCGTTTTTAACGCGCCTCGCCAACGGCGGGGCGATTACCGTGGATTCTTATCTTGTTGTTCGCTGCGCCACTTTTCAATTTCTGCGTGATTGCCTGAAAGCAAAACTTTGGGTACTTTCCAGCCCAGATAATTTTCCGGTCGCGTGTATTGCGGATATTCCAACGATGTCCCATCGGTCCACGACTCTTTGATTAAAGATTCCTTTTTGCCCAAGACACCCGGACGCAAACGCGCAATCGCATCGATCATCACCAGGCTGGCTAATTCCCCGCCGGTCATGACATACGGACCGATGGATAATTCCTCATCCGCCAGTTTGGCGGCTACGCGCTCATCCACGCCTTCGTAGTGGCCGCAGAGAAATACCAGATGATCATATTTTGATAAACGCCGCGCATCTTGTTGGGTAAAAAGTTTGCCCTTGGCGCTAGTCAGAACTATGCGCGCTTTTTTCCCGGCTACAGTTTTTTTGCCGGTTTTAGTCAGCGCTTTTAAATCCATCAGCGCCTCATGGAACGGCGCAGGCTTCATAACCATGCCCGAGCCTCCGCCATACGGACGATCATCCACGGTCTTGCGCTGATCATGCGTCCACCGGCGCAACTGATGCACGCGCACGTCCAATAATTTGGACTTTTTAGCGCGGCCTAAAATTGATGTCTCGGTATAACCCGGAAACATCTCGGGAAAAATTGTTAGGACATCGACGATCATTTTTTTCTTATTGTTGCGCGGCATAAATTTTATTTATCATACGCTGCTCCTGACTAAAAAACAAACCCCGCTCTGCTAGCAGGGCGGGGTTGTTTTTGCGATTGTTATATTCCCAGATCAGCCAAATCTTGATCTGTGACTAAGCCACCGCTGGTAGCTTCTTCGCGCGGCTTTTCAACTTGTTGCGCCATGCGTGAAGCTTGATGTTCGCGACGTTGCTCATCGGGCTCGTAAATCTTCAGATTCACGCGAGCATTTTCTTTAGCGCCCACAATTTTGAGCAAGGTGCGCAAAGCGCGAGCTGTTTGGCCTTGGCGGCCTACGACATACCCCATATCCTCCTGATTGATGTGGAGGGTTATGAGCACGCCACGTTCATCGACGGTACGTTCTGTCTTCACGTCATCCGGGTGATTCACGATGGATCTCACCACGCTTTCAATGAACTCCTGATCGTTATGCTTTTCTGCCATATCGGCAAAATTAATGTGTTATAGAGAGATTTGGACGCATGTCGTCCGTGTCTCTCGCGAACGCGATCGTATCATGCTGACTTTAAAAGATCAAATCTTTAAGCTGCGGCTACCGGAGTCGGAGTCTCCACCGGTGCGGTGGCCGGTTCAGCCTTTTTATTCGCGGCGCGTTCTTTATCGATTTTTTCTTGGCGGCGCGCAGTGATTCTAACCTTGCGGCGTTTTTCGCCTTGCACGATTTTTTGATCCACCAACAAATTCCAAACCGTATCTGTGGCTTGAGCGCCCTTGGACAACCAAGATTTAATCCGATCCACTTTGAAATTCAGGGTAGCGGGTTGAGTGCGGGGGTTAAAATTACCCAAAATCTCCAAGGCCTTGCCCCAGGGATCACGCGCTCGGTCAGTAACAATCAGCCGATAAATAGGCTGTTTGCGCTTGCCAACTCTGGATAAACGAATACTTAACATGTTGATTGATATATGAAGAATGAAACGGGGAAAATGAGCTCTTGACGGTGACAGGATAATAGGAAAAATCGCGGTTTTTGTCAACCTATCCCGCCTTAGACACTAGGTTACAGCCTGCATGCGCTCCAATGCCACGATAAACGCAGCTTGCCGATAAGACACGCCAAATTTTTCAGCCGCGGCTATCACCTCGCCGCTTGCTTTGTCCATCAGCTCTTTTAACTGCGCCAAGACCCGTTCTTCGCTCCAATGTTCGCCCTGTTTGTTTTGTAGCCACTCCAAATACGACACAGCTACGCCTCCGGAATTCACCAAAACATCGGGCACTACAGGCACGCCGCGTTCTTTGAAGATCACATCAGCTTCGGGCGTAGTCGGACCGTTAGCCAGTTCCAGCACCATGCGGCATTTCATATTCTGCGCGCGATCAGCGGTCAGAGTATTTTCCAAAGACGAAGGCGCAAGCACTCCGCACTCTAAACGGAAAAATTCATCATCAGATATGTCGCGGCTGCCCGGAAAGCCCGCGATTTTAGAGCCGGCCTTTTTGAAATCAATCAGCGCCGGTATATCTAAACCGTTATCGTTCAGTATTGCGCCCTTGGAGTCAGCCACGGCCACCACGCGATAACCATGCGTGAAGAATTGTCGCGCGATTTCCTGACCCGCATTGCCAAATCCATGCACAGCCACGCGCGTGGTCTCGGGCGCTAAATTGTGCCGATTGCGAAACGCTTCAAACACATAAAACGCGCCTTGGCCCGTGGCACGGCCGCGACCCTCGGATCCGCCTTGTGAAATTGATTTGCCCGTGACTACGGCGCGCGCCGCATGGCCTACCATTTTTTCATATTCATCCACCAACCAATCCATAATTTGCGGCGTGGTATTAACGTCAGGCGCCGGCACGTCTTTATCCGGCCCGATGGTATCCGCGATGGCTCGCGTAAAAGCGCGGGTCAGCCGCTCCAGTTCGGCCGCTGACAAATCTTTGGGGTTGATGGTGATACCGCCTTTACCGCCGCCCATGGGAATATTCACTACGGCGCATTTGATGGCCATCCAAAAAGCCAAGGCTTTAACCTCGTCTAAATCCACTTGGGCATGAAAGCGCAAACCGCCCTTATACGGGCCGCGCAAACTGGAATATTGCACGCGATAACCGTGGAATAAGCGCGTGGCGCCATCGTCCATCTTAACCGAAAAATCCACTTCGATAACGCGCTCGGGTTTTTGCAAGCGCTGATGAATCCCTGCGGGCAAATTAATGGTTTGAGCCGCGGCCTCAAGTTGAGCCATAGCGTTTTGAAAAGCTGACATAATAAATTTTTTATTTACTTTTAGTCCGCCGCAGGGTATGCGGCAGTGATTTAGCGAAAGCGTTTTGGATAATACAATCGAGCATTTCTGAAAACGAAATCCCAGCCACAGATGCCGCTTGGGGCAGTAAACTCATTTTAGTCATTCCGGGTATCGTATTGGTTTCTAAAATATAAAATAAGTTGTGCGCTAATATAAAATCTGAGCGCGACATTCCGGAACATCCTAATGCCTGATGAGCCGACACGGCTTGCTGTTGGAGTATTTTTATTTGACTCGATGTGAGATTAGGCGGTGTGATCTCTTGACTCTGACCAAAAACATATTTTGATTTGTAATCAAATAGACCCTGTCTCCGAGGAATAATCTCGGTTGGCGGTAAAGGCCGAGGATTGCCACGGCCATCTTCAAGAATACCACAAGTAAATTCACGGCCAGCAATATATTTTTGTATGATTGCTGAATCGCCTTCCTTAAGGATCCGCCCGACAGCCAACCGGGCGGTGCGAAAATTATGCACAATTTGCACGCCCAAACTTGATCCGCCATGACAGGGTTTTATGATTGCAGGAAATGAAAATTTATCAAACAAACCATATTCAGATCGTTTTAAAATATGGATGAAGGAAGGAACTTCCAGTCCAGAATGTTGAAAAAGTATATTGGCAGCCGCTTTATTCATGGCTATAGCAGATGATTCGCAATTTGAACCAGTATAAGGAAGACTGATTGCATCAAACATCGCTTGAATCTGACCATCTTCACCAAAACGGCCGTGAAGCGCAATGAATCCTATATCAAATTTTGCATGTTCAATGTATGCCAAGGCCTGGCCAGAAAGTAGCAGCTGTTTTAAATGACCAAATTTCCAGCTGCCATCTTGATTGACCGTCGCTACACATATGTCATATTGCGAAGTATCAAGTGAATTAACTATTGCGGCGCCTGAATTTAACGACACCTCACGTTCGCTTGATATACCGCCTTGTATGAGTAGAATGCGCAGTTTATTTGGCATAAAATTAACCGGTTATAAAGCCTACTCGTTTTTCGGCAATCATTTTATCTAAATTTTGAATTTGTTCTTTTATTTCCGTCTCTAGCCAAAAGGATAAACGCTTGGATTCGAAATTCACCTCTTTGCCTTGTTTATCTAAATATGGTTTCATCGCTTCGGACATACAAATGAAAAATAAAAATTATCCGAAATTTAGAAGTGGTTTATCTTTAACCGCTACCACGAGCAGGGCATCCTGTTCCGGAAAGTCGGGCAAAACATAGAATCGCGTGTGTCCCAGTCCATAACCCACTAAATTTTTAAATGCGCGATTCAAAGCTGAAATTTTGGCTGCGCTCCGGTTCCGAATTTCATCTTGACGCGGCTCCTCGGGTTCGTCAAATGACGGCCAGGTTGCGCGGACAAAAGAATACGCTTGAACCGGACAGCCGGTTTCCCGCTCATCCGTCAAAAACACCGCATCCTGTTCGACTTGCTGGGGATGATTCAAAATATCGCGCAGCACCGCGTGTTCCATGAGCTGAATCGATCCATCGGAAAATGAGTCGGGCGCGTCCTGGGGCGAAAAATGCAACAACTCCGGCGTAACCCAGCGCACATTCAAACCCTGATGTTCAAACAAATGCGGGCCAAGCATAAACAAGCCGCGCTCCCATAAACTGCAGAGAGTTTCATCCGGACGCGCGCGCACCACGGCCGCGGGATAGGCCGGCTGTCGCTCGCCGGATTCGAATCTTAAACGCGGAACGCTCAAAGAAACCGGCTGTCTCTTTTCGCGCAATAATCTTTTTTCCCAGGCTAGCCAGTGCGCCACGCGTTCTTCCTCGCGCAAATTTTGGAGCAGTCGTTCCAATTTAATTTCAGCCGGTAAAAATACGCCCTCGGCTTTGTTTTGCCATTGCTGAACAAAAAAATTTTTGTCCTCTGACATGGAAAGATTTAACCGCACTTAACTTAATAAAAAAGCGCCGAACTAAACTTCGCGCAACATCCTCTCCGCTTCAATGGCCGCCATGCATCCGCTGCCTGCGGCAGTAATGGCCTGACGATAGACCGAATCTTGCACATCGCCCGCAGCCAAAATCCCGGGAAGGCTGGTTTGAGTCGTACCGGGCTTGGTTTTGATATAACCGTGCTCATCCAAATCCAAAATATTTTCAAACAGCTTGGTATTGGGAGCGTGTCCGATGGCCACGAACACGCCATCTGTCTCAAGCTCGCTAATTTCACCGGTCTGAACATCTTTGAGCTGGATGCCGGTCACGCGGGTGGCGTCTTGACCCAGAATCTCCAGCACCTCGGCATTGCGAATGATGCTAATTTTGGGTTGTTGCGCCACTCGATCTTGCATAATTTTAGACGCGCGAAAATTTTCACGCCGATGCACCAAAACCACTTGCGTGGCAAAACGCGTCAGGAACATAGCCTCCTCCATGGCCGCATCTCCGCCGCCCACCACCACCACTTTTTTATTCTTAAAGAAAAAACCATCGCACGTGGCGCAAGCTGATACGCCGCGGCCGTAAAATTTTTGTTCGCTCTCTATACCCAAACGCCGAGCTGATGCGCCCGTGGAAACAATCACCACATCAGCTTCGTAGATACGATTATTGGAAGTTACTTTAAAAGGTCGGGCGGAAAAATCCACTTGGTCAACGCGTTGAGAAAGTACTTCCGCGCCAAAACGCTTGGCCTGCGCGCGCATATGATCCATCAAGTCAGAACCTTGAATCCCCTCGGGAAAACCCGGAAAATTTTCCACGGCCGTGGTGGACATGAGTTGGCCGCCGGGTTCAGCGCCTTCAAAAACCACAGGCGCCAGTTCCGCTCGACCCGCATAAATCGCCGCAGTCCAACCTGCAGGTCCTGAACCAATAATAATTACTTTATGTGACATACTCTCAAACCTTGAGATGGCTCATGACCTTCTCTTTAAATTCTTCCGGGCTGAAAGAACCACTGAACCGCGCAACTTCTTGGCCCTGTTTGAAAATTACAAAGGCCGGAATAGCCAAAATATTAAAACGCGCGGCCAGAGCCGAATTTTCATCCGCATTGCATTTGCTCACCTTGAGTTGTTTGGGGTCAACCTCGGCCGCAAAGGTATCAACCATCGGAGCCATGGAACGGCAAGAACCGCACCACGGCGCCCAAAAATCCACCAACACCGGCACAGCTGATTGGGTCACCTCGCTCTCAAAATTTGTTTCGTTTAATTCTAAGGACATAGGTCTATATCCTACGATGTTCGAATTAAAAAGACAAGAACGTTAAAGCATCAAAGCATAAAAACATTAAAGCATTAAAACATTAAAGCATTAAAACAGTTGTTCTCGTGTTCTAGCGCTTTAATGCTCTAGTGTTCTAGCGCTTTAATGCTCTAGTGTTCTAGCGCTTTAATGCTCTAGTGTGTGTTATCTGATGGTGGGCATCTTGCGCTCCTTGACTTCTTCTTTATAAATTTCCAGACGATCACCGATTTGAATTTTGGTTTTACCCTTAAACGACAAGCCGCACTCCTGGCCTTCAAAAGCGTCCTTCACGGTTTGTTTGCCAATTTGCACGGATTCAACCACACCGATACCAACCGGATCAGCTCCGCGCCAAACGCGGGCTTTGCTGGCGGACAAAATTTTCCCGTCTCTTACCTTGCCGCCCACAATCATGCGATCGGATTCGGTGCGGAAAATCGCCACCACTTCAAAATTTCCCAGCGGCGTAACAATCACTTCAGGCGGCACCAGCTTGTTCAGCCGCGCCACAATGTCATCAAATAAATCGTAGATGACTTTATAAATGTGAATCTCCACGCCTTTGTCGCGAGCAATCTCCGCGGCCTTGGGCGTCACCGCCACGTTGAACCCATAGATCACACGATTCTCCACGCCCTCGGCGCGCAAGATATCTCCCTCGGTGATATTGCCCAAACCCTTTTGCACCACTTCCACACCCACATCTTCATGTTGAATTTTTTCCAACATGCCCAAAATCGCTTCGAGCGACCCGAGCACATCACAGCGCAACACCATGTTCAAAACCTTTTTGGCTTTTTGCCCCGTGTCTTCGACCATGGTTTTAGTGGCGGTCATTTGTTGAGCAACCAGCCGCGAACTCTTCACCTTTTTAATGGTTAGTGATTTGGGATTTTCCGGCACCTCTAAAATATCGCCCATGGCCGGCGCAACTTTGAAGCCCAAAATTTTCACGGGCGTGCCGGGCAGAGCCTCGGCCACTTCTTGCCCATTCCAATCGCGCATGGCGCGCACCCGGCCATAAGCCGCACCTGCGATACCCAGATGATCATTGCGCTTAAGCGTGCCGGTCTGCACTAAAACCGTGGCCACCGGCCCTTCGCCTTTATCCACGTGCGCCTCAATCACAGTGCCTGCGGCCAAACGATCGGGGTTAGCCATGATTTTATCCGCGTTAACATCGGCCATCAATAAAATATTCTCGAGCAATTCATCGATGCCCTGCCCGATCTTGGCCGCAATTTTTACCACGGGCACTTGTCCGCCCCAAGCTTCAGAGGTAACTCCGCATTCCGACAGCTGGGCCAGCACACGATCCGGATCAGCGCCCGGCTTATCCATCTTGTTGATGGCCACTACGAGCGGCAACTTGGCCGCCTGAATAATTTGCAACGCCTCTTTGGTTTGCGGTTGCACGCCGTCGTCTGCCGCTACCACCAAAATGGCGATGTCAGCCACACGCGCACCGCGCGAACGCATAACCGTAAAAGCCTCGTGCCCCGGAGTGTCAATGAAAGTGAGCAAACGATCCTTCTTCACAATTTGATACGCGCCGATATGTTGTGTGATGCCGCCGGCCTCGCCTCCCATGACATTGGTTTTGCGAATGGCGTCCAAAGTTTTGGTTTTACCATGATCAACATGACCCATAACCACCACCACGGGCGGACGCGGTTTGCGCACTCCGGATTTGTCCGCCTCAAGAATTTCTTTGACTCGATCAGTCGAGGCTTCAATCCCACTTAATTCAGACTTTTTTTCTTCAGGCTGCGCTTTGAATCCCAGCTCCTCGGCAATGATGGCCGCGGTCTCAAAATCCAAGCGTTCATTTTGCGCGGCCAAAATACCGGCGCGCATCAGTTGCTGAATCACGCGCGTAACCGGCAAATTCAGCCGTCCGGCAAAATCGCGCACCGTAATCACTTCGGGCAAACCCACGATTTTTAATTGCGCCGCAACCGCTTCGGCCGAGGCTCGCTGGCTGGCTGCCGCCGCAAACGAGGCCTGCATTTTTAATTGGCGTTGATACTCGGACCACTTACGCGTAATTTTGTCCGCCATGTTATTGTCTATCTTGATGGCGTGATGTCCAATATCAAAACCCAGCTCCGGCAACTTGCCTAACAGCTCATTGGGCGCGACGCGCAATTGACGGGCTAATTCAGTTACATTCATGCGTCGAATACTACATAAAAATTGGCTTTTCGTCAATATATGAAGGCTGAAATTTTAACGCATTGATTTTTCATAGATTTCTGGTATCCTTACCAATATATGACCTACAAATTCACTGCAAGTATCGTGAAGGAGGGCAAATGGTACGTCGCGCGGGCGGTGGAATCAGGTGTTGTAAGTCAAGGCCTCACCATCTCAGATGCCCAAAAGAATCTTCAGGAGGCTGTCGAATTATTTTTAGAAAATGCGCCGCGGAAACATCCTTCCAAAGAAGCGCCCCTCTTAACAGTCCTCGAGGCGCAAATTTAATTATGTCGGATACTTTTTCCGGCAAACAGGTTATTTTTGCATTACAGAAATGGTTCGATTTTAAAATTGTCGGGCAAAAGGGCAGCCATGTAAAACTTCACAAACGGACGGATAGTGAAACGATCATCACCATCGTCCCGCTCCACAAAGAACTTGCCCATGGCACGCTCCGTGGCATTTTACGGCTTGCAAAAATTGAATATTCAGAATTCCGCAAACGCAGATAACACACGAGCCGCCGCGAACAATCCAAAGTTTAGGATCCCTGACGCCGTGCTGTTGGATATGGACAAAATCATTTTCATAGATAAGCCCGCGGGCATGACTTCGCATGATGTGGTAGATCGCGTGCGGAGGATTTTTGATACCCGGAGTGTGGGACATGCGGGCACGTTAGATCCATTTGCCACCGGACTTTTGATTGTGGGCGTGGGCGACGCGACCAAACGCCTTCAGACGTACGTCGGTTTAGACAAGACATACGAAGCGACCGCGCGCCTCGGCGCCACGAGTACGACATTTGATTTAGAAGGCATCATCACTAAAACCCCGTCCGACGTCCTGCGTCCGGCGTCCGACGATATCGAACGAACACTCAATAAATTCCGTGGCGGGTATGAACAAAAAGCGCCCATCTTTTCAGCCAAGAAAGTCCACGGAAAAAAACTCTACGAATTAGCGCGCCACGGACAAGCTACGGAAGAAATGCGACCGACTAAACGCGTCACCATAGATGAATTAGCTGTGCTGGATTATAACTGGCCTGATTTAAAATTCCGCGTGCGCTGTTCATCTGGAACATATATCCGCTCGCTCGCCGATGACATGGGGCGCGAGCTGGGTTGCGGTGCGTATCTAATTGAATTGCGCCGCACAACTATCGGCCCGCACCGGATAGAAGATGCAACCTCTTTAGAAACATTGTCATTGCGAGCATAGCGAAGCAATCTCTAGAATAAAAAGATTGCCACGCCCCTAAAGCTTTCGGGGCTCGCAATGACAGACGCGTAATAATTGACACCGAGTCAATTTTTTGTTTCTATGACGGTAACACGCACTTTTTTATCAACCCAAAACACCTGATTGGAGGCAACCATGCAACCCTGGATCAGCACCATAGCCGTCATTCTGATTGCTATGTGGTACCTAGCGTTTTGTGCCACAATCTCTTACATGGCATCCCACGCCATGTCCCATCAACTCATTCGTCTCTTCGGCTTTCGTCTGGCGGAACAGGAAGGTAAAAACAAGGGCAGTTTCATCTACCCGCTCCGCTGGTACGAAGAGATCGCCTGGCCACTGTGGCTTCCGATCGTGCTCGCCATGCGCATCCTCGGCCGCCCGCGAGTATCCAAATGAAATCCAAACAACTTCTTTGCGCCAGTCGTCGCTCCTAAAGTCCCGCTTCACCCTGCATCTATCGAAGGGCGGCGGGCGTTTTTTTATTAGTATTTTCCACGTCTCTCGACAAATTTCATGCTTTCTGGTATCTTCTAGGCACAGATCTTTAATATTAATCCGTACCGGACGTGAGACAGACACCGAACGGCATTCAATGGAAAACTGGGGGTTAATTTGAAGTTTTTTCATCCATCGACTAGAACTGCACGGGAATAGGAAGAGAAAAATTAAAAATATCCCACCCTTTTATTTAAGGGTCGTCTTACGTAACGGGCGCAGAAGTTATGCTTTATTTCTACGCTGTTATTGGAGTTATCGTCGGAGGTTTAGGCGGCTTTATTTTAGCCAAATACATCACCTCGTCCAAAGGTAAAAAAATCCAACGCCTGGTGGATGAAGCCGAGGACAAAATTAAAAAGCGCCTGCTGGATGCTGACGCCAAAGAAAAGGAAGTCTTGCTCAAAGCCAAAGACCGCGCCGTAAAAATTTTGGAAGAGGTCCGCGTTGAGGAAAAACGCACCAACGAAGAATTGAAAAGTGAAAAAGCCAAGCTGGCCGAACGCGAGCAGGCTTTTAGCGCCAAGTTATTGGAAATTGAAGACGTGCGCCAAGACATTGAAGTTAAATCCGTTAAACTGACTGCGGATCTCCAAGCGGTTGAAACCATGAAGCTTGAAGAGACCAAAAAGTTGGAAGAGGTGGCCGGCTTATCGCAGGAAGAAGCCTTGGATCGCATGATCAAACTGATCGAAGAGCATCATGAAGATACTCTGCTTTCGCGTATCCGCAAATTGGAGGAACAGGAATCTGAAGAGATTGATCGCAAGGCCAAAAATATTTTAGCCGTGGCTATTCAGCGTTTGGCGTCTTCGCATGTGGCTGAAACCACCACAACCAATGTGGAATTACCCAGCGACGAAATGAAGGGCCGCATCATCGGCCGCGAAGGTCGCAACATCAAGGCTTTGGAACTACTCACGGGTTGTGAATTGATCGTGGATGACACGCCGGGCATGATCACTGTTTCCGGTTTTTCCCCGATTCGCCGCCATGTGTGCAAGCGCGCGCTGGATAAACTGATTTTGGACGGCCGCATCCATCCGGGCAGAATTGAAGAGGCGGTGGAAGAGGCTAAACATGACCTGGCGTTGGATATTAAAAAGGCCGGCGAAGACGCGCTCTTTCAGCTCGGCATTTCCATGGCCGGGATCGATCCCAAACTGGTGCAAATTTTGGGCCGCTTAAAATATCGCACTTCGCACGGCCAAAACCAATTGATGCATTCCACTGAAGTGTCCAATTTAGCCGCGCTTATGGCTGAACAATTGGGAGCTGATGTAACGGTGTGTAAAAAAGGCGGATTGTTCCACGACATCGGCAAGGCCGTGGATCATGATATGCAAGGCGGCCATCCGGAGTTGGGCTATCAAATCATGAAAAAATTCGGTTTCCCCGAAGAGATTTGTTATCAGTCCATGGGTCATCACGAGGACAAACCTAAAACTTTGGAGGCGGTAATCGTCAAAGCCGCGGATGCCATTTCCGGCGCTCGTCCGGGCGCGCGTAAAGATTCTTTGGAACAATACGTGAAGCGCTTGGAAGAGTTAGAGGCTGTGGCCATGTCATTTGAAGGCGTGGAAAAAGTTTATGCCATTCAAGCGGGCCGCGAAATTCGCATCTTTGTTAATCCTAAACAGATTAATGATTTAACTGCCATTGAATTAGCCAAAGACATCGCAGTGAAAATTGAAAAAGAATTAAAATATCCGGGTGAAATTCGCGTGACCGTGATTCGCGAAACGCGGGTGATTGAATACGCAAAATAATGACCATCAAAATCTTATTCTTCGGAGATGTGGTGGGAAAACCCGGGCGCATGGGGTTGATTAAAGCCTTGCCCGGGCTCAAGAAAAAATACGCGCCTGATTTAGTGATCGCCAATGCGGAAAATTTGGCGCACGGCGTGGGCATGTCCAAAAAAACTTTGGATGAATTGGTGGAAGCGGGTGTGGATGCATTTACGGGCGGCGGTCACTCCTGGCAAAACTCCCAAGGTACGCCCCTGCTGGATGATCCGGCGTGGCGCGAGCGATTAGTTGTTCCCATGAATGCAGGCGAAGCGCAAAATGGACGCGCCTGGACCATGTTGGAGGTGAAACAAAAAAGAATTTTGCTGGTTAGCATCCAAGGATGTCTGTTCACGCACCCGGCAACTCAAGATCCATTCGCGGCCTTAGACAAAATCATTGAACAACAAAAGGGTTCAAAGCCGAACATTATCATCGTAGATTTTCACGCTGAAGCTACGGCGGAAAAAGAAGCGTTCGGCCATTATGCTGATGGCAGAGTAGCCGCGGTTCTGGGTACGCATACACATGTGGCCACGGCTGACTTAAAAATCTTACCCGGAGGCACGGCCTATGTGACGGATGTGGGCCGAACCGGGGCATATGACTCGGTGATGGGGTTTGAAAAAACCAGTGCGATTAATAGCTTTTTGCATCAGAAAGACCGAAAATACACTTTGTCAAACCAAGGAGCCATGGAGATCAATGCGGTCAGTTTGACTTTGGATCCGGAGACCGGCTTGACCAAGAATCTTGACAGAATCCGCGAAATCATTGATATTTAAGCTCAAACCAGGTACCCTTAATTCAGGGAAACACCCTGTTTCCAATTTAACTTCCAATCTCCAATCATATGAACAAAGCAGAACTCATCAATGTCATTGCCGAAAAAACCGGCGTGGCTAAAAAACAAGCCGAGGACATGGTGGAAACCTTTGTCCAAACCGTGGTTTCAACTCTCGAACAGGGAGGCGAAGTCAACCTCGCGGGCTTTGGCGCTTTCTCCGCCAGACGACGCGCCGGAAGAACCGGGGTGAATCCGCAAGATCCCACACAAAAAATCCAAATCCCGTCAGTCGTAGTACCAAAATTTAAAGCGGGCAAGGGTTTGAAGGATGCTTTGAAAAAACCCCAAGCGTCAGCCGCACCCGTTGCACCAGTTGCACCGGTCGCGCCAGCGCCGACGCCGGTAGTTGCTCCGCAGCCCAAGCCGCCGGTCGCACCAGCCGTTTAAACAAATGACCTCCTCCCCGGGTTCCGCTTCGCTGCACCCGGGGTTTCCTTGGTCGGCATGAGAATCCAAAGACCTCAAAACAATCCGGATTGTTTAAACCG
>JAGVIJ010000087.1 GCA_020056125.1 bacterium
GAACTTCGACATTCGAAACATATTTTACCTGATTAACCAGGAGTCGTAAAACGAACCACGAGGAGACATTGCTTGTGTTATACGATCAGCCATAAATTTGATATCATATGGGGCATAAATCTTTATTTATCGCTTTACCCAATTATGCACTATTATCTCTCAGTCTTTAAAAAATACGCGGTGTTCAGCGGGCGCTCACAAAGAGCGGAATATTGGTATTTCTTCCTCTTTAATATCCTTGCCTGCATCCTCCTCGCTGTTATTGATGGCGTTATCACCTATTACACAGAGACCCCGCTCACCATATTAACCGGCATTTATTCCTTAGCGATTCTCATCCCCGGGTTAGCCGTACTAATTCGACGACTGCACGATATTGGAAAGAGCGGTTGGATGATGTTTGTTGGGATGATCCCTTTGGTCGGACCCATCTGGTTGTTTGTTTTACTGGTTACGGATAGCAACCCCGGGGATAATAAATACGGCCCAAACCCCAAAGGCGCGAAGAACGCTTTTGCGCCACAGGGCGGCACGCATACGGCTTTAAAAGTTATCTTAATTATTTTAGGGATTTTAGCCATGCTCGCGGCAATCGGAGGCGGAGTTTATTGGTACATAGGTTCAAAAATAGACGCGGCCTTTTCAACGCAAGAAGAATCCTACTCGGATCTCTCGCCACAAGAAGAATCATCCTCGGCTGAAGCTTCTGAATTGTACTTTTCAAACTGCTCGGACGAGCTGCCGGTCGATAGCCAAACGATGAGCGATTCTTTTGCGGCAAAATTTTCAGAACTTTACCCGGAGGTAACGCTCTATAGCGTGGGCGCTTATTGTCTGCTCAGCGACGACCGTCAACTCGTCACGTTCAACCACGCCGCTACGCAAGAATCATCTCCCTATGCGGCGCAAACTGTAATTTTATTTGATGAAAACGACAATGTCCTGAAAACCAGCAAGAGTATATCCTGCGCATCGCCAACTGACACGGATTACCCCCTATTTGATTCCGTCGAAAAAAATGCTGTTCGTCTAATATGTAGTGACGACGAAGAGATCTTCTCTTTCACTCGCGCCTTTCTGGTGGATCTGGATAGTTTCAATGTTCGTATGATTACAGGCCATTCTGAAGAGGATGTGAAACTTGATGCTGCCACCGAGTCCAACCCCTAAATTTAATCCGGCGCTTTCCCCACCCATGGCCAGTAGCGGGCTCTTGCTTTTTTTCCTTAAATCCTATAGGCTTCCCCCACTAATTAACTTATACGTCCGCTTGGTTGAAAAAACTGAGCGAAACGCGAATACTTCTATATGCTCGACCCTAAGAGAAAGAAGCTCCTCATCGAAAAATTTAAAACCCACCCCACGGACACGGGCTCGCCCCAAGTGCAGATCGCCATTCTGACTATGGAGATCAAAGAATTAACCGAGCACTTGCGTAGCCACAAAAAAGATCACTCCTCAAGACGCGGTCTGATCAAAAAGGTGGGTGAGCGCCGCCGCTTGATGAAATACCTCAAGCGCGAAGATCCCAAGGCCTACGACGAATTGATGTCCAAACTGAAATTGTAAGTGATAATCCCGCCCTGTCAGCAGAGCGGGATTATTTAATTTTACGCGCTTGATTTTATTTCGAATTTCAGTTACCCTCAAGCCAGATCACCGGCCTATGCCGGATCGATCAATTCTATCTGCTATGCCTTACAATATGGTCAAACACCCAGCCCAACGCGTCGCCGTGTTGGTGGACGCTCAAAACATGTACCACTCGGCCAAGCATTTGCATAATGCTCGACTGAACTTCGGCAAGGCCGTTGAGTATGCCGTGGCCGGTCGCCCGTTGGTGCGCGCCATCGCTTATGTGGCCAAGTCCAAAACCGGTGAAGAGAGCGCTTTCTTTGAAGCCTTGGTGGAAGCCAAGATCGAACCCAAAATCAAAGACGTGCAAGAGTTCACCTCGGGCGTAAAAAAAGCTGATTGGGACGTGGGCATGGCCATCGATGCCGTGATGCTGGCAGAAAAAGTTGATGTCATCATCCTCATGACCGGGGATGGCGACTTTGTTCCGCTCATTAAATATCTGCACGGCCGAGGAGTCATGGTAGAGGTGGCGGCGTTTGAAGAATCCACCAACGCCCAGCTCATGGAGGAGACGGATAGCTTTATCAATCTCTCTTCCACAGCGGAATTTCTGCTCAAAGCCGGACGCCATCTGGCGCCGGAAGATAAAAAAAATCAAAATAAAAGGAGCGGACGCAAAGAGCATCCGCCCGAACTGGATAAGAAAAAAATCAGAGTTACTTATTAATTTATCGTAACTGCCATCGTGGCCCAAAGACAGGGAGACCAACAATTCAATTATGGTCTTGTGTCTTTGCGGTCACGGCTAAATAAATATGCCGAAATCATCTTCAGCCGAATTTTCCATAGAGTGGGGCGGCCGTCAGCTGACCATTCGCACCGGGCAATTGGCGCAACAAGCCAATGGCTCATGTACCATCCAGTACGGCGACACCGTGGCGCTATGTACGGCTACCATGGGAGCTGTGCGCGAAGGACTGGATTTTTTTCCTTTGCAAGTGGATTTTGAAGAACGTATGTACGCGGCCGGCCGCATCAAGGGTTCGCGCTTTATCAAACGCGAAGGCCGACCCACGGACGAAGCCATCCTATCCGGACGGTTGATTGACCGCGCCATTCGTCCGCTGTTTTCCGATACAATTCGCAACGAGGTCGCAGTGGTGACCACGGTCTTTTCGCACGACCAAGAAAATGACGCGGATGTGCCCGGGCTCATCGGTTCAGCCTGTGCGCTCGCCATCTCGGACATTCCTTTTGAAGGTCCGGTGGCTGCGGTGCGCATCGGCCGCTTGAACGGCGAATGGCTTTTGAATCCGACCTACGAGCAAATCATCACCGGCGATTTGGATTTGGTGGTGGCCGGACGCGATGGAAAAACCATCATGCTTGAAGCCGGCGCCAAAGAAATTTCCGATGAGGATATGGCCGCGGCCGTAGCTTGGGCGCACGAACAGCTCAAGCCCGTAAACGAGCTCATCTTAAAGGTTCAAGCTGAGGTGGGCAAAAAGAAAGCTGATTTAGTCTCGCCTAAAACCGAAGAGGAAAAAATCGAACATGAGGAATTGGAAAAGGTGCTCCAAGTGGCGCGCGATTTTATGAAAACGCGCGAGATGGCCACGCTCTTTGCGAACCCGCTCAAATCCAAAAATGATCGCAAGGCGGCCGTGACTAAACTCAAGGCCGAGTTGGAAGAATATTTAACCGAACAAAATGTCTCCAAAGAAAATCGCCGCGCGGCTCTGGATATCGCAGATGAATTTGCGGATCAAGAAACCACGCGCATGATTTTGGAAGAGAGCCGCCGTGCGGACGGACGCGCCTTGGATGAAATTCGCGAATTAAACATAGACATCGGCATCATGCCGCGCACTCACGGGTCAGCTGTGTTTCAACGCGGCGCCACGCAGGTGTTATCCAGCATAACTTTGGGCGCGCCGGGCATGGAACAAACCCTGGACACCATGGAATTCCAAGTTAAAAAACGTTATTTCCATCATTATAATTTCCCCAGCTATTCGGTAGGCGAAACCAAATCCAACCGCGGACCGGGCCGCCGCGAAATCGGACACGGCGCTTTGGCTGAACGCGCGCTCATGCCGGTTTTGCCTAATCGCGAATCTTTCCCGTACACCATCCGCGTGGTGTCCGAAGTTTTGGGCTCCAACGGTTCTTCGTCCATGGGCGCGACTTGCGGTTCCACTCTAGCCCTGATGGATGCAGGCGTTCCTATCTCTGCGCCCGTAGCCGGTATTGCCATGGGCTTGGCTAGCGACAAGGCGGAGAAAAATTTTAAAGTCATCACTGACTTGCAAGACTTGGAAGATGGACAAGGCGGCATGGATTTCAAAGTCGCTGGCACGCGCCGCGGCATCACAGCTGTGCAGATGGACACCAAAACTCACGGCATCCCCATGGAGGTGGTGCGCGACGCTTTTACGGGCGCACGCTCAGCCATCAATCGCATCATCGATAAAATTGAAACTGCGCTTCCGGCGCCGCGCGCTGAATTGTCGCGTTGGGCGCCGCGCATTGAAACCATTAAGATTAATCCGGAACGCATTCGCGATGTCATCGGCCCGGGCGGCAAAATCATCAATAAAATTATTGCGGAGTGCAAAGTGGAAATTGATATTGAAGAAGACGGCATGGTTAATATCACGGCCACGGATCCGGATGGCATGAAGCGCGCCAAACAATGGGTGGAACAATTGACCCATGAAGTAACCGTGGGCGAAATTTTTGACGGCCATGTCACGCGCTTGATGGAGTTCGGCGCTTTCGTGGAATTTTTGCCCGGTCAAGAAGGCTTGGTGCATATTTCCGAATTAGCTCCGCACCGCGTGGAGCAAGTTACGGACGTGGTTAAGGTGGGTGATGCGGTTAAAGTTAAAGTCTACGAAATTGATCACATGGGAAGAATCAATCTTTCCATCCGACGCGTTGATCCCAACTTCAAACCCATGGAACAAGACCGTTTTCCGTCTCGCGACAGAAAGCCGGGCGGCGGCGGCCATAGATTTGGATCTTCGCGCCCCCCGCGCCGCGACGCTTAAGATTTATCGCAAATTACATGCGTGACCCTTCAGGCCAAAATCTGGCGCCGCGGGCCAACGCCGTCTTAGCTTACGGCGCTATCTCGCGCGCGCGTGTTTGGGGACCGGCAGCTGCCCTGATTTTTGGTTTTTTGATTTTGGCCTTGGGCGCCTTTGTCTGGCACATCCTTTCCACACCTTTGCCTGTGCCTAAAACCGCGTTTTTGATTTTTTACGCTCGACCATCGCTCACCATGCCTGATGGCGCGCCTGCAATCTGGCGAGAGATGCAAATTAAATCCAAGCCTTGGCCCATGCTGGCGGGCATGGCTAAAAATTCGAATAACCAGCCCTATGCTTTTGCCATCACCCCCAGCCTTTTCAGTTCCTGGGTACTCCATGGCCCGGAGAGTGCGGACGCGACCGAACCTAGACCCTTAAGCGACCTGGCGGATTGGCATAGTTATTTTAGTCGCGCGTGGCTGCAGATTTGGCCGGGAAAGATAGGGGAGACCGGTTCAATTTCCGCATTGGAACAACATTTTGGCGGCGCCCTGACTCCGAAAACGTGGAGCACTGATCTTCCGGCGCCGGCTGTTGTCACTCAACCGCAATTATATTTTGCGACTAACTACCTGGATATCAAAAGTCTGCCTTTCATGTGGCCCATTTTGGAAAATGAGCTGCGCAACCAAGGTATAAACATGAATTTGGGCATAACGCCAGCGCAAATCAGCTGGCGTGTGGATACTAAAAATGGCTTACAGCTGGCCTTGGGCTTTGAAAATCCCATCGATGCGGGCTTGCGCGCGCAGATCGCGGCTAGTTTTGGGTTAGTGGAGCGCCAGCCCTATGCGTTGTCAGATGGCACAATCAGCGATGAACTAATAACGCCCATTCAGGAGCTTGGCCGGTCGCCCACCAGCACCTGGATATTAAGTGATGGGGAAAACTTAATTTTTAATGAGAAAACCGTGCTATATGGCCTAAATATTGGAGAAACTTGGGTCAAAATACCCCCGGAATCCAAGTCGAACCAGGGAGTTCTGGCGATTTTTGACACACAAACCCTTTCGGCCCTGGCCACAAAATTCGGCTTTAAGAATTTACTACTGCCCGAAGCCATAACCCTGACCGAGTCCAAAGGCAAATTAAAGTTATCCTGGTGATGTTAGACAGTTATCCACAGGGCAACTTTAAAAATTTTTGAATATCTCCTGCATTTTTAGCCAAAAAATTTTATCCACAGCCACCAGTTGATATTTATGTTGAAAAGGTGTATATTTAAAGAAGCAAAAAACTCGTTCCTTCTTTTGCACCTTTTTTTGTCTTTTTTGCACCTTTTACTGTTTCCGAACGTCCATCCGTTTAAAGAGCTCCATTTTAGCTCCTAGGATAGACTGTTCTGGGGCAACGACTAGACCCACCCAAAACCGGCCTTAACAGGCTGGATCAGAAAGTAAAAAACAAAATCAAAAAATTATTTACTGGTAAATTCCTCACTCCCTCAAAAGAGCATGTTGGATCCATGAATAATTAGGTTCAACCGAGGTACTACCAGGGTTTGGTCGAAGCAACAGTCCTTTCTCTAGGCCAAGACGCGCCTGTACGAATTGTCATAATGCGCGCTCTACACAGTAGTTTAGAGCACACCCTGTTTCTCAAGGTAAATGTAAACACGTTTCTCTTGAGAAGCAGGGAAATCGCTTGACGATTTCACAGACCCGCGACTGGGCCAAACGTCGCACTGCCACATTTGTGCAATATGCAAACGGGCACCCTGCGACGTTTTTCTTTTTGGTATTTAGCCGTTGGTGCAAAAGAATTGCATAAATGACTTATCTAAATTATAGTTGGTTTAATTATGGTCAAATGCGTTTCAATCCATGGGAATACGGTGAACATCCCTAAAGAGAAACTGATCTTGCGCGCTTCTGCGTACGGAATTATTGTCTTTAGGAATAAGGTTTTATTACTAAATTCTAAAAGTACTAATAAATTGTGGTTTCCTGGAGGCGGAGCAGAAAGAGGAGAGCGATTAGAGGATGCCCTAAGACGCGAGGTCAAAGAGGAGACGGGCATAAGAATAAAAATAAAAAAGTTTTTGTATTTTGAAGAGGTATTTTTTTACTATGATCCTTTAAATGAGGCATTTCATAATTTATCTTTTTATTATGTTTGCCAGCCCTTGTCTGCTAAGTTAACTGATAAAAGTATTGATTTAGAATCAAATGAACCGAGGTGGGTCGACTTAAATGCTCTGAAAAGGAGCCGCCTACAGCCTCCAGCCGATCGAGTTCTAGGGCTTTACAAAAATTCAAAAATGTGATAATCCAGAGCATCCGGTGACCAATCCGGATATGCCCATCGACAAATTACAAAACGCCAGATGCTAGCTCAAGGAGAAGCGCTGTGTTGATTCGTATTCGCAAAGAAAATTTCGGCTACGTCTTGTTTGATCGCCATGGCAGGACGCACCACTTCGTAAAAACCGATGAGGTCTTGGAAGACAAAGACCGTTCCGAGATCGTTGATTTTCTCGGCAAATACTATGCCTTCGATACCGAGCCTGAATATGAAATCCTATTTCCGCCCAAGAATGCGCTCGAACTCGCTGCGCCAATCGCGCTCTACCTGGAAATATCTCCGATGTGCAATTTGCACTGCCAACATTGCTACAAGCCAGTGCATATTTGCAAACACCCCCTGTCCACACAAGGTTTCAAAGACTTGATAGACGAACTGAGCACCCTGGGCGTATTCGAGATCAGGTTCTGCGGAAACGAGCCCACGGTACACCCTGACTTTTTCGAGATCTGCCGCTTTGTTCAAGACAGGCAAATGTATTTGGGAATAAATACAAATGCCCATTTTGACTCGGCATTTCAACAGCGGCTGGTTGAACTTGGTCCAGATTTCGT
Organism: bacterium; assembly: GCA_020056125.1. Classification (GTDB taxonomy): domain Bacteria; phylum Patescibacteriota; class Patescibacteriia; order 2-12-FULL-60-25; family 2-12-FULL-60-25; genus JAHIUG01. The sequence continues at coordinate 7,532 of JAGVIJ010000087.1, forward strand.
GGTTGTCAGTATCGACGGTACCGAAGATACCCACGATCAAATCCGGGGCGCGGGATCCTACCAACTCGCGGTTTCTTTTTTGCAGGCATTGGCTCGCGCGAACATTAAAAGACGCATCAATACCGTCTTGTCATCCGACTCTCTGCCTGCCGTGCGTCACATAGCCAAGCTGGCTGACGAAACGGGGTCGGACGTTAGCTACTTGCCCCTAAGACCAATCGGCAAGGCGACGAGTTTTAAAAAAAACCGCGCTCTGACTCCAGAATTGATGATGGCCGCTGTGAATGAGGTTATGGAAGTTCGGAGTCGATACCCGAATGTAACGTTCCTAACCTACTTCGACATCTACTCCGCTAAACCCACATATCATCATTCACTGGTGCTCAATGAGCCGTGTCCGGCCAGAAAGAACGGCTTCGTCACCTGCGAGGGCGACTTCTACCCCTGTGACTTCTTGCGAGCCGTGGGGAACCGTTTCTTGTGTGGCAACATTGCCCAAAGTGGATTCTGGAAGATCTGATCCGAATCGAGCGTGTTGCGGGACTATCAAGGGTTGCGATTGCCTAAGTGCCGATCGTGCGATCTTTACCTTCGAAGCTGCAACAGCGGCTGCATCGCTGGATCGCTCGCTTCGAACGGAGCGAATGAAGACGAGCTGTGCTTCATCGATCTAGCCAAGAAGACAAAGGTAAAATAAAACTATGCGCCGCGAAGGCGCCCCTAGAGGATCTGAACAATCCTCTTTTTTATTACTTGCAGATAGCGCTCTGGTAAATTTATATCTTTGTTAGTGGCTACGAACCGACAAACTTGATTATTTTTTAATTGACCTATAAAGTATTGCTCAATATGACACCCGAACAACTCCAACATTTTAAACAACGCTTGCTAGAGGACAAGGCGCGTTTAGAGCAAGAATTAGAAGACTTCGGCTCCAAGGATCCGGCGCGACCCGGCCGCTATTTAGCGGATTATCCGGAGAGCGGCAGTAGTTCAGACGATGATAATGCCATGGAAATCGCCGAGTATTCAGATGAAATTTCCATCGAAGCGCGTTTGGATGCGGAATTGCGCGATGTTAAAAAAGCTCTGGCAACCATTGAAAAAGGCGGCTATGGTTTGTGCAAGTATTGCCAAAAGGAAATCCAAGTCGAGCGCTTAGAGGCTCGACCCGCCTCTTCCAGCTGTATCAAGTGCAAAAAGGTTTTAACCCAAGAGATGTAATGACCAAGTCCGTCATTAGTATTTTGCTCGGTTTGATTGCGCCGCTGGTCGCCGACCGCTTAACCAAACTTTATTTCATGAAACAATCCGCAGACAGCGGGTTTGTTTTATTTTCAGGGATATTAGAATCCACTCGGCATCAGAATTACGGGGTGGTGGCCAACTTCCCCTTGCCCATGTTAGTAATTTTTATCTTAACGGCCGTGGCCGTGTTTTTTCTGGTGTTAGGACTAAGGAGCGCGTGGAAAAAATCCGATTGGCCGCAAAGCGCCTACCTCCTGCTGATTTTAGCCGGCGCCGCAGGCAACCTCTGGGATCGCGTGCAATACGGTTATGTATTTGATTGGATTTTGCTCTTTAGCCGCTCGGCCCTGAACCTCGCGGATATTTTTATCATCTTGGGTTTGCTTGGATATTTTTTTACTTATCGTCCGGCAGGGCGGCGACCAACGTCTTGACCATTTATTGAAAACCCGCCACTCGCGCGTCACCATGATGATCTCTCTGAACCTTCAACTGGAAAGAGGCATCTCATGCAAACGCTAGACGGACTAGCTCAACTTCAGGCGACTGTAGAAAAAGAACTGGCCAAGGTGCAACGCTGGGGTCAGTTCCAGGATTCCAGCGGCTCGCGGCCACAGACCACGCTGGGTCACACAGCTTCCCTCCAACTCGTGGCCGTGGCGCTGGTTCTAGCAGAACAGCGCTGGAATCCCATGCCTTTTGACGCGGGATTCGTGCACCAGATGGTGGCTCTGCACGACATGGGAGAAGTCGTGCGCGCTGACGCGGGGCGCGATGTGCTGGCTCCGGACAAAACATGGGAAAAGGACTGGCGCGAAGTGCAGGCGTTCAAACAACTCTGTCTGACCCTGCCCGAGATCCAACGGACGCCTCTGTTGTTCCGCTATCTCGGACAATTCGCGCTCCAACCCAATGCCTTGGGTGGGAACGAATCCGAGTTGCTCGCTCTGCTGGCTACGGAAAAGCGGCTGGAATGCCTGCTGTTCCAGGTCATCGAGAAGCTGGACTATTTGCTCTACGCCTTGTATGAGTTCCGAACTCGCGGCAATCTGCGCATCCTGGTTCACGTCTTGCGAGCCTATCATGTTCAACTTCTGAAGTTGACCGAACGGCTACCAGGATTTGCCAAGGAGCTCTACACCACCCAAGTCGTAACTTGGGCCGATGGATTGCTCGAGCAGTTCGCTAATACGGAAGAGCGAGACGTCCCGGATCGCAAAGGCGAGGGCGTGCGCAAGGCGCAAAGAGAGCTGTCCTTCGACTCGACCGGCACCGGTGAAGACCACTAGCCGCGAACCCCTGCCCCCCCGTTGGGCGCAAGCCTTGCGCCCCTACTCATATCCGCCCCCTCGGGTGGATTTTTTTTAGCATTTATCCGCGAAGGCAAAAAGGTAGTCGCACCCTTTAGAGTGCGCTTTATTATCTTGATTAACGCAGACTAAAGTCTGCGGCTACCGGACTCGGGACTTCCAATGATTTATCCCCATCTTGACAGAAGGAAAAAAAAGTGGAAGCGATAGAAGTAGGTACAGGAAATGCGAAATGATTCGCTGATCCTCAAACACCATGGAGAAGGAACAATGAAACGATTCTGGTTTCTCTGCTGGGCGGTTTTCATGTGCGTTGTGGCGGCCGGCTCGCTCTGCGGTTGTGCGCCGGAAGAGTCCATCGCTCAAATCTCCTACCTCATACCCGAAGAACGGGACAAGGACAAGATCGCCGATGTTCCGGAGAAAAACCAACCTCCGGAACCCGGCGAGATCGTGGATCAATACACCACGCACATCAACTTCTACGCGGATTGCGACATCAACCCGCCTGAAATGGCCACGGCTAAAAAATACCAAGCCGAGCCGCTTTGCAGCCGCATCGTGGCCACGGCCATGACCAATCTGGATGGCCACTCCTTTGAGGAAGCAACCTCATTCGACTGGTACGTGGCTGATACTGAAGTGCTCACGCTCATGTGCGCGGACGAGCCGTGGCTCAACCTGTGTTGGCCTGTGGGCCAACAAGATGTGTTCGATTTGAACACCGGGGTCGAGCCTGAAACCACGGTAGCCGTGTGCACGCAAAACATTTGTCCGGAACCTTTGCCCCCGGACTGCGAGGATGTGGTCTGCCGTTCCATTCAGGTGAAAACCGTGGTGAATCTCCAAGGCAGTTGGCAGATGAGCGATCAACCGGCCTACAACGCGGGCGTCATGAACTTGATTCAGGACGGCCGTGGCTTCTCTGACGAGCACTTGGGGCTGGATCACGGCCAGATCATGGCTGACTCGGTGCAGTTCGAGATCGATGACTATTTGTACCAAGGCCAAATCCATGCCGGTCGCGATCAGATGCACGGCACCATCATGGAGATGATGGGCATGACCGTGATCGGAACTTGGACAGCTAACCGTGCCCCATGACTTGTCCTGGGCGCACGCCTCTACTCGCCTCCTAGCTGACGCACCCGTGTCGGCTGGGAGGCACTTATTTCGAATATCGAGGCTCGAATTTCGAATGTCGGGCAAGGAACAAGTCCAAATATAAAATCTATGCTAAATTCAGAATTTAAAAATAAAATCGTTTCTTTTAAAGACATGGATGCATGGAAACAGGGTCATGCGCTGGTGCTTTTAATCTATCAATTAACTAAACCCTTCCCGCCGACAGAAACTTTTGGCCTTATATCACAAATGAGAAGGGCGGCCGTTTCTATCCCTTCTAACATCGCAGAGGGGTTTGGTAGATATTCTCCCAAGGAAAAAATTCAATTCTATGCAATAGCGCGGGGATCGCTGACCGAACTGCATAATCAAATCATAATTTCCAAAGATACCCACTTCCTAACAGAAGCTGATTTCCAAACCGCTGAGTACCAGATCATAAGAGTCCACAAAATTTTAAATCGCCTGCTTTCGTGCACGCCTCGGCTTTCACTAAAAAAATAATCCTACTCGAAATTCGAAATTCAACATTCGATATTCGAAATTCGATATTCGACATTCGAACCATATGTCTGCCAAAGTGATTACGTCTTCAATTTTAGGATTGGACGGCTATAAGGTTGAGGTGGAATGCGACATCTCGCCGGGCATGCCCAAGTTTATGATCGTGGGTCTGCCGGATACAGCCGTGCAAGAGGCGCGCGAAAGAGTGCGGAGCGCCATGCGCGTTTCCGACCTGCCGTTTCCGCGCCCCAAAATCACCATCAACTTGGCGCCGGCTGATTTAAAAAAATCCGGCACGGGTTTTGACTTACCCATAGCCATCGCCATCCTCATGGCTAACGGCGATCTGCCGTTTTGTGATCCGCAAAAAAGAATTTTCATCGGCGAGCTGGCCTTGGACGGAAGTCTACGGCCGGTGCCCGGCGCATTATCCACTGCGCTCTTGGCTCGAGAATTGGGTGTGCAAGAACTCATCGTGCCCAAGCACAACATGAACGAGACCACCTTGGTGCGCGGGCAAAAAATTCTTCCGGCAGCTAATTTGCGCGAGGTGGTGGAGCACATCATGGGTGTCAGACAACTCCAACCGGCTGAACCGCGCCAGCTTGAGCCGCCTAAAATTAATCCTCATCATTCGGATTTTTCAGCTATCCGCGGACAAGAGCAGGCTAAGCGCGCTTTAGAAATCGCTGCGGCCGGCGGCCACAATATTTTATTGCAAGGTCCGCCCGGTTCAGGCAAGACGCTCTTGGCGCGCGCTTTCTCCAGCATCCTGCCGGAGCTAACGTATGACGAAGCGCTGGATATCACGCGCATCCATTCAGTGGCCGGCATTTTGCCGCGCGAGGGTTTTATTAATCAGCGGCCATTCCGCTCGCCCCACCACACAGCCAGCGGCGTGTCGCTCGTGGGCGGCGGCAGTATTCCCAAACCGGGCGAAGTTTCGCTGGCGCATCGCGGGGTTTTATTTTTGGATGAGTTCCCGGAGTTTTCGCGCAATGTTTTAGAGAATTTACGCCAGCCTTTGGAAGATGGTTTTGTCACAGTGTCGCGCGCCCAAGGCACGGTCTGCTTTCCGGCGCGCTTTTCGCTCATCGCGGCCATGAATCCCTGCCGTTGCGGTTATGCCACTGACCCGGAACGCGCCTGCTGTTGCACGCCCGTACAAGTTATAAATTATCGCAAGCGCCTGTCCGGCCCGCTCCTGGATCGCATTGATTTGATGATTGAGGTGCCGCGCGTGCCCACCGAACGGTTGGTTGATTTAACGGCCGGCGAATCCTCGGACAAAATCCGCGAGCGCGTGCAAACCGCGCGCGACCGACAGCAAGCGCGTTTCAAAAATATCAATCTCTTGACCAACGCCGAACTCACGAGCGACCAGGTGCGACGCTTAATCGATTTAACCGATCCGGCGCGCGCTTTGCTCAAACAAGCCGTGGATAAATACCGCCTTTCGGCGCGCGCTTATTTCCGCGTGCTGAAAATTTCACAAACCATCGCTGACCTGGCGGCCGCTGACACGGTAGATGTGGCGCACGTGGCCGAGGCTCTGCAATACCGGCAGGTTTCAGACGCGTGAAGCGCCAAAGCATTAAAACATTAAAGCATTAAAACATTAAAACATTAAAACAATATGAATATTGGCTATAAAGAAAATTTAAGAAATCAAATGGATCAATTTGTACACGCCGTATACCAAGAAACCAAAAAATTCCCAAAAGAAGAACGGTTCGGCGCATCGTCTCAACTGCGCCGCGCCGCCCTCTCGATTGTCTTAAATTACACTGAAGGATATGCGCGTGGAAAAAGAGGCGTACAACTCAATTTTTACGAAATTGCTTATGGCTCATTAAAAGAATCAATGTATCTTCTAAATTTCTCCTTTGAAGAAACTTTCCTTGAGGAAATCGAATACCGGCACTTGCTCGCGGTGGCGGATGAAATAGGTGCGCAACTTTGGACGGAAATCGCTTCAATAAAACGGTCACAAATCATTAAAACATAAAAACATTAAAGCACGAGAGCACGAGAACATTAAAGCACGAGAGCAACTGCTTTCATGCTTTCATGTTTTCATGCTTTCATGCTTTCATGCTTTCATGCTTTCATGTTTTCATGCTCTCGCGGGTTGACCAAAATCCGATATAATGCTACTTTTTCTGGGCTATATTGGTAAAAAAACTCAATATTTCTATCCCCTATAAACAACATATAACCACCGTGGCCATTGCTCTATTCCGGGCAATTCGTCATTTTAAGCGCGGATTACAAGCGCTCTTGCATCAAGTCGCGCGATTACTCGCGCCGCTCGGCCGCCTGACCCTGCGCTGGATGGTTCTGCCCATCTATCGCCTGGCTATCCTCATCAAGTTTAAATTCGCTCGACTGACCGAGCCAACACGCGGAGCGGTTTTATTTTTCTTCAGTAGCCGCTATCTGTTCCACGGCGTGCTGGGCGTGGCGGCGCTAGCCACCATAATTTTGAATATTCAAACCGGACAAGCCTTGGCGCAAGACATCGGACACAATAGTTTGCTCTATGCCTTGGCCACTAATTCGGAAGACGAAATCGTGCAAGAGAACGCGGGCGAGTCTGCCGGACAAGATGCGCATTATTTAGACGAGAGCGCTTTAATCGCCGTGCCGCATGTGGACTTTGATTATGATGAGGAAGAGCAGACCATGGTGAGCTTGGCTGTGCCCGGCGCCATCAGCGCTTTGCCGTCCGTAGAAACCGGCGGCAGATCCAGCGCCCCGCGCACCAATACGGAAACCTATGTCGTACAGTCCGGAGATACGGTGGTCTCCATTGCCTATCGCTTTGGGGTTAACGTGGGCACAATTTTGTGGGCCAACGGCTTGACCGAGCGCCAATACATCCGACCCGGAGATAAACTGAAAATTCCTCCGGTCTCCGGAGTTTTGGCTGTGATAAAAAAAGGCGACACCATTGCCAAGCTGGCTAAAAAATATGGCGTGAGTGAAAAAGAAATCGTGGAGTTTAATAAAATTACAGCTGACACCACGCTGGCTTTGGGCATGGAGCTCGTGATCCCGGGAGGCAAACCCCCGGCCACGCCCGTGGTTGTGGCCACCAGCCGCACCGGACAAAGTTCTACTGGCGCAAAGCCTTCGGACGTGGACACCAGCCGTTTAGCTAGCACGCAATTGCTCTGGCCCACCTCCGGACGCGTTATCACGCAATATTATGGATGGAGACATACGGGCTTGGATGTTGATGGAAATTTGAGCTCACCGTTATACGCGGCGCAAGATGGCGTGGTGGAAGTTTCAGGTTGGAACAGCGGCGGCTATGGTTTGCAAGTCTTGATTCGCCATCCGAATGGCATGAAGACGCGCTATGCTCACGCCTCTAAACTTTATGTGAGCGCAGGACAACAAGTTAAGCGCGGACAGGTGATTGCCATGATGGGATCCACCGGCCGATCCACCGGCTCGCACTTGCATTTTGAAGTCTATGTGGGCGGCGTGCGCCGCAATCCGTTGAGTTATATTAGATAAAAATACGGCATCTCTCAACCTCGAGCGGTGTCGTTTTTTTTATTCTCCAACTAATCCACACGGTCAAGAGATTGATTGACAATTCTAAAAAAATCTGCGAGGCTCTGTGCAGAACATTACAAGGAGGTTGCCATGCGCTTGGCTGTAAGAAACCGCATACTTGCCCTGGAGCGTACACTGCAAATCTACAAGTCCGTAAGCGCCCAGTTGAGCTCTTTGGGGCTTGAGGCCGCCGAGAACAAACACCTGGAGCTCGAAGATGTTTTTGTGGACGAGGTCACGCCAGAACATCGAGGCGTTTGGGCCGCCTGGTTCCTGCAGATCAGAATCCCGGATCGGATGTCAGACCGCGGCGGCGACATCTGCTTCGACTTCACGCTTTTTTTCGACAGGCCGCACATGTCTTTCGCGAAAGTCGTCTTCTCCGGAATAAACGACTCGTGGCGGCTGGAGACCAATTGTTCGGATCAACGAATCGTGGATCGGCTCGGGCTCCCCTGCATCGGCTGCAGCGATCGTCGGATCGTGGCGGAGGACGCTCTCCGGCTGATAGAGAAGGCGGCCAGATACTGCCTGTCCATGCACCCCACCAGTTTTGTCTAAGCTGGGGGCGCGAGGACACGCGCGCTTCGTCTCCTCGCCTCCCTCGACAACTGTCGGGGTATTTTTTTAAGCCTAGCCGGCCGAGGCTTGACCAAAACCATAATTTTAGTTATGCTCGGCACATTAAAATATGGAACCAATCATTACCAACCTCCCCAAATCTTTGGTGGAAATAAAATTCACCATTACCCCGCTCGAGGTCCAGCCGTATTTGGATCAAGCCGCGGCTGATTTGCAAATCGATAAACCCATCCCGGGTTTTCGTCCGGGCAAAGCGCCTTATGACGTGGTCAACCAGGCTGTGGGCGAAATGCGCATCTGGGAAGCGGCGCTGGAACGCGTGGTGCGCGCTCGTTATGTGCAGACGATTTTGGAAAAACAGATTGAGGCTCTGGGCTCGCCCAGCATTTCCGTGGAACAGCTGGTGCCCGGACAAGAAATTAAATTTACGGTCACTGTGCCGGTTATGCCCGCGGTAATTACGCTGGCGAATTATGATGCTCCGCTGGTGACGAAAAAAATTCATCCGACCACCGAGGTTGAAGTGCGTGCGGCTTTGGATGAGTTGCGCAAAATGCGCCGCCAAGAGGCGGTGGTGGATCGGCCGGCCGGCAAAGACGATCTGGTAATTGTGGATTTGGAAATGAAAAAGGACAAAGTGGTGGTGGAGGGCGGCACAGCTAAAAATTTTCGCGTGTATTTGAATGAGCCGCAGTACATCCCGGACTTCGCCGAACAGTTAGTGGGCTTAAAAAAGGGCGATGAAAAAACTTTTGCCCTGGCCATGCCCAAAGAGCACTATCAAAAACATCTGGCCGGACAAACTTTGGATTTCACGGTCAAAGTGTTGGATGTGTTTGAGTTGAAGTTGCCGGAATTGAATGATGCGTTTGCCCAAGGATTGGGTTTTGATGCGCTGGAAAAATTGCAAGCGCAATTAAAACTGAATTTGGAACACGAGGCTCAACACAAAGCCGACGAGGCCGCGGAAATTGAGTTGATTGAGAAGTTGCTCAAGGCTTCGCGCTTTGGCGATGTGCCTGAAACCCTGATCAGCCAAGAGGTGCACCGCATGTTTCATGAGTTGGAGCACGCGGCCGAGAGCCAAGGTATGAAGATGGAGGATTATTTGGCCAGTTTAAAAAAGACCGCGGATCAAATTAAGTTGGACTTGGTGCCGCGCGCCATTGAGCGCGTGCAAGCCGCGGTGTTGATCAAAGAGATTGCCAAAAAAGAAGGCACCACCGTGCCTGATGCGGAGTTGGATGTGGAACAAGATAGAATTTTGACTGCGGCCAAGGATAATCAAGAGTTGAAAGAGCGCATTGCGTCGCCCGAGTATCGCGACTACCTGGCCAGTCAGATGAAAAATCGAAAAACTCTGGAGTTGCTCAAGAGCAAAGCCATCCAAGAGGGTTAAAACAGATGGGCGGTTGCGTGCTACAATATCCGCATGCAAAAAACTTTAACCCAGTTGGAAAAAATCGCGTGGCGCGCCGTGGAGGCGGGCGAGAAAACCGCGTTGAAATTTTTTGATTACCGCACGGTCAACGGTTATAGCTACAAACCGCATCATGAGACAGTTACCTCGGCTGATTTTGCAACCAATAATGAAATCATCCGCGTACTTAAAAAATTTACGCCAGATATTCCGATTCTTTCCGAGGAGGGCGCTGATTTGGAAGAGACGGAAGCTGGCGAACCGCCGCTAGCCTGGGCGCTGGATCCAATTGACGGCACCACGAATTTTATCGGGCGCATTCCGCTCTGGGGAATCTCGCTCGCGCTCCTGGAATACGGCGAACCGCTCATTGGCGCCATAGCTCTACCTAGTTTAAAGCAAAAATATTCCGCAGTGCGCGGCCAGGGCGCGCGCATGGATAAAACCCATCTGCATGTTTCCAAAACCAAGCCCTTGAAAGAGAGTTTGGCGCTCATGTGTTATGGCTATCGCACCAAAGATGCTCTGCAGGGCGCCTCCATCATCAGCGCTTTCAAAACCAAGGTCCGCGCTGAGCGCGTTTTGGGCGCGGCTGTGATCGAAGCCAGTTGGGTGGCGGCCGGGCGCGCGGATTTTGCCGTCCTGCAAGGCGCGCATGTGTGGGATGTGGCTGCGGGCGCGCTCTTGGTGCGCGAGGCTGGCGGCGCGGCTGTAAATTTTCAAGGCCACGCCTGGACGTGGCAAGAAAAAAATATTATTTTTTCCAATCCGCAACTTCTGCCCATCATTTTAAAGACGATCAACCATGACTAAAATCACAGTGCGCATAATTCCCAACGCTCACCGCTCCGAAGTTGCCGGGCAAGAGGGTGAGACGTGGAAAATTCGCGTGACTGCGCCGCCGATTGAGGGCAAAGCCAACAAAGAACTCCTCCGCTGGCTGGCTGAAACGTTAGACGTGGCGCCGAGCGAGATTGAAATCGTAAAAGGCCTGGGGTCAAAAATAAAAACGCTCGAAATTCCTTTGTCCAAACAAGACATCAACTCCGCACTATCATACTACGTAGTATAGTAGTGCGAATTTTTAATATTTTTTAACGCACCGGATCAATTCCTCCCTGGCTCCACGGATGACAGCGCAAAATTCTTTTGATTCCCAGGTACGCGCCGCGCAACAGGCCGTATTTTTTTATGGCCTGACGAGTATATTCAGAACAAGTGGGGAAAAAACGACACGTGCCGTGCGGAAACAGGCGCGCCAAGGAGCCGTGATCCAAAGACAGCGTGCGCTGATAGATCACGATTAAAATCTGACCGAGGCCACGCGGCAAAAATCGCCAATGCATGAAATTAAGCTTTAGCCGCCGGCCGAATTTGCATCTTTCTGGCTCGGGGCGACAGTTGCGGCGGCTTGGCCAAGGCCTCGGAGATCTTGGCGAGCAGCCGTTTGAGCTCCGCGGCCAAATTGGCATGCGAAGCCGCGAGCGCCTCTTGCCGCACGATGAATAAAAGATGAATGTTTTTTGGAATCTCGGGCAAAAACCCTTGCACCAGAGCGCGCAAACGCCGCTTGACCCGATTGCGGTCAACGGCTTTTTTAAAAACTTTAGTGGAAGTGATGAAAGCAACCTTGAGACCCTCGCCCGCCGGCACAGTGCGCACGCGCATAACTAAATACGGCCCGTAGACTGACCGGCCCTTAACCCCCAGCAACTTAAAGTCTCTGGTTTTGGTTAAACGAAATGGTTTTTTGAGCATTGAAGTTAGCGCGCTTTCTTCACGGTCAATTGTTTTCGGCCTTTGGCGCGGCGGCGCGACAAAACAGCTCGCCCCTGCTTGGTGCTCATGCGACGACGAAAGCCATGCGTCTTGGCGCGATGGCGTTTTTTCGGTTGATATGTTCTTTTAGGCATATGCTTCTTGCCAGAAGTATGGCAGAAAAAGTATTATTTGACAATATCTATCCCCACTCCATCCACAGAGTTGACTTCTTTAAGTCGTGATGAGAAATTGCTCATTAGAGATCGTGTCGAACCCATCTCCAACCCCATTATGAACTTCGCAGAAATTTGGCAAGCATCACTCGGCGAGTTAGAACTCACCTTGTCCAAAGCTAATTTTACCACGTGGTTTAAAAATACCTTCATTGCCAATGTTGATAACGGTCGCGCCATTATTTGCGTGCCCAATACTTTTACCAAAGCGTGGTTGGAGAAAAAATATCATGAATCCGTGATCAAAGCTCTGCGCAACGCCACGAACAACGAGGTGCGCGAAGCCACTTATCGCGTGGAAGTTAAAAACACCACCGTGCTCTCGAGCTTGGCGCCCACGCACACCGAGGTGATGCAAGATAAAACCGACGGATTGAACTTTCATGATGCGGGAATGAGCGAAGAGGCGGCCGGCGACTCGGCTTTAAACCCGCGCTACACCTTTGAAGGATTTGTCGTGGGCAAAACCAATGAGTTGGCGCATGCCGCGGCCATGGCCGTAGCCACTCAACCGGGTAAAACCTATAACCCGCTCTTTATTTATGGCGGGTCGGGCTTGGGCAAGACTCATTTGTTGCATGCGGTGGGCAATCATCTGGCGCAAAAGTTCCAAGACATCAAAATTTTATACGTTACCTGCGAGCGTTTCACCAATGACTTCATCCAGGCCGTGCGCGGCGGCCGCGGCAAAGAGTTTAAAGACTTTTATCGCAATGTGGATGTGCTCATGGTGGACGACATCCAATTTATCGGTGGCAAAGAGAGCACGCAGGAGGAATTTTTTCATACTTTTAACGCTTTGCACCAAGCCAACAAGCAATTAGTGCTCACTTCTGACCGGGCGCCTAAAGATATTCAAGCTTTGGAGAATCGCCTGCAAACACGCATGGAGTGGGGCATGATGACTGACATTTCCGCGCCTGATTTTGAAACGCGCGTGGCTATTTTGAATGCAAAGTTGCACGAGAAGAGCATAAATTTGGATTCAGACGTCCAGCGCTACATCGCGGGCACAGTGCAATCCAATGTGCGCGAGCTGGAAGGCGCGCTCAACAAGATTTTGGCCTACCATCAATTCAAAAATATCACGCCCACGCTGGATTCAGTCCAATCATTGTTGCAAAGCTACATACCCAGCATGCCCAAGCGCAACATCACGCCGCGCCGGCTACTGGAAATCGTAACCGCTTACTTTGATTTGACCTTGGATGAGCTCTTGAGCAAAAATCGCGAACAGCGTTTGGCTTTTCCGCGCCAGATCGCCATGTACCTTTTGCGCAGCGAGGCCAAATGTTCTTTTCCGGCCATCGGCGAACACGTAGGCGGACGCGATCACACCACGGCCATGCATGCGTGCAGCAAAATTTCCGAATTGCTCAAGGCCGATGAACAGCTCAAACAAGATTTGTCGCTGATTCGCGAAAAACTTTACGCCTGTAAAACCGCTGAATAGTCCCGGTGGATAATCCTGTTCAAAACTGTGCACAAGGCGACTTAAAAAGTGGATAACAAAACATCAAAAAAATTAAAACTTTTTTCCTCCCCTGTTCGAGCAGAGTTTGTCCCTGAAATACGCACATTGATCACGTCCTAAAATTGCGTTAATGTCCAACCAACGCTGAAATTTTTCTCTTTATCCACTTCGTCCACAAGACTTACTACCACTATTGTAAATATATATTTACCGATTAATAATAATCATTTAATAATATGTTGTTCGCTTGCACGCAAGAAAATTTGGCTCAAGGTTTGAATATGGTGGCGCACGTGACCGGGAAGAATATCAATTTGCCGGTCTTGGGCAATGTGATGTTCAAGACGGATAACGGCAATTTGAGATTGTCCACCACAAATTTGGAAATTGCGGTGAGTTGTTTGGTGCGCGGCAAGGTTGAATCTGATGGCGAGTACAGTGTGCCCGCCAAGTTGCTGTTGGACTACGTGTCTTTGTTGCCCACGGGCAAGATTGAGCTGGAGCTTAAGGAAGAAGGGTTGGAAGTGCGCACTAGCGATCAACATACGGTGATCAGAGGCTTGGCGGCCAATGAGTTTCCGCTCTTGCCCAAGCTGAATAAGGAGTCCAATTTTCAATTGCCGGCTGAAAGCTTGAAGGCCGCGCTGGGTCAAGTAACTTTTGCCGCTTCAACTTCAGAGTCACGGCCCGAGCTCACAGGCGTGGCGTGTTTTTTTAAGCCCGAGGGCAATGGCTGGGCCGCAACCTTCGCGGCAACTGACTCATATCGCCTGGCTGAAAAGAAATTAATGATCAACAGCGGCGCAGGCGAGGTGCGCAAGGCCATTGTGCCGGCGCGATCCATGTTGGAGATTGCGCGCATCGTGTCATCTTACAAAGATGATATCAGCGGGCCGAGCGATGTGACCTGGAGCTTTGGTGAGAACCAATTAATGGTGACGTATGGCAATGTGGAATTAATCACGCGACTAATCGAAGGCTCGTTCCCTCCATATCAAGAGATTATCCCGCAAACTTTTAAGACCGAAGCTATTTTGCCGCGAGCTGAATTATCCAAGGCCGTGCGTGCGGCCAGTTTGTTTGCGCGGCAAGGTTTGTTTGATGTGCACCTGACTTTGGACCCGGAACAAGGTGTTTGCGCTATTGCCTCGGCTGATCAAGGCACGGGCAAAACCAAAACCAACATCAAGGGCGAAGTGAAAGGAATAAAAAATGAGATCACGCTCAATTTTCGTTATTTAAACGATGGCCTGGGCGCCATGCAAACCGAAAAAGTAAAATTATCCATGATAAATGACGGCAGTCCGGTGCTGATTTTGCCTGAACCTACGCAGGAACAGTATCGCTACCTGGTTATGCCTATTAGACAGTAGGCGGACGCGTGTCTTGGACGAAATTTAGTTCACGGTTACACGAATGCGCGCGCCGGTGACTGTAATCCCCTCTGGCAGGGTGAGCACCGGGTAGAGATCGTACGCGCCAAGCGACGGCGCAGTATTCCATTTGATTTGTAATAAGGATTCTGTGGGATTGAATTCAGATGCAATGAGATGCGTGTCGCCATCAGTCATGCTTTGCATGAGAATGTCCACTCGGTTGGAAGCAGTCGGGTCAGTTAGAGCTACGGCGATCTGCGTGGGGAAAGCCGATGCGCTGATAAAGGCGCCATGCGCCGGGGTTAAGATACTGGCGCGCGCGGCTTGCGGCTCGGCGGTTAAATTTATGGTGAGCGAGGCGTTGCCGCGGCTGCCGAATTCATCGATGGCCGTGACAGTTAGGTCATGATAGCCCACGCTGATGGTGTTGGGCACGGAAACTGTGAATGACCAGCTACCGCCGATTGAAGCGCCAATGAGCTGGTTGTCCATGCGCGCTTCCACACGCGTGATGCGGCGCGCCGCATTGATGGAAACACTGATGTTGGCTTCGCGCGAGCTCCAGGTGGCATTAGGCGTGGGTGAAACGATGGTAACTTGAGGCGCGGAGTTCGCAGTATGAATATCATCATACTCGGTGGGCGCGGCCGCAGCGCTAGATGCCCAACCCGTGCGCGTAACCCAGTCTTGAACAGCCGCTTCCCATGACGCGAATTGCGGATCGCTGGCCGGATTTGACGGCGCCGGTCCCAGCGGATCATTTTTATCTAAATACCAGAGCACTTCGTGCGCCGCTTGATAGGTGCGCTCCTCCACTAATTCAGGCGGAGTGAATTCTGTGGCCAGCTTGCCGGAGATTTTATCAACTTTAACTTTGACCGCCGAGGTTTGTCCGAGCAAAACCGGCTTGGTGGCAGTGGAAGGCGGCGGCACGGGGAATGATTCAGCCGGTAATTTGAGTTGCACCACGGCGCGCTTCATAAAATTTTGCCAAATGGGTGCGGCGATGACCGAGCCGTCGGCGCCGCGCGCCATGGCCGCGCTATCGTTGTTGCCCACCCACACTCCCGCAGCCAAACTGGGAATATAACCCATGGTCCAAGCGTCTTTATAGTCGTTGGTGGTTCCGGTTTTCACGGCCACGGGTCGGTCGGGCAAGGTTAAATAATTACTGGCGCCAAAAACATAAGCGCGCGCGTCGTTGTCGCTTAACACATTGGACAAACGCGCGGCCACACTTGACTCCACGACTTGCTGACCTTCGGCTGGCAGCCACTCTTCCAAAATTTTTCCAGCAGCGTCTTCAATTTTTAAGATACTGGCCAGAGGAGCTTGCCGGCCTTGATTGGCAAAGGTGGCATAGGCTCGCGCGTGTTCCAATAATTTAACTTCGCCGCCGCCTAAAACCAGAGCCAGGCCAAAACGACTGCGATCGCCAAAGGTGGAATAGCCAAGTTGCTCGGCGAAATCCAACACACGGCCCACGCCCACGAGATACAGCATCTTAACTGCCGGAATGTTCAATGATCCTTGCAGAGCTTTGCGCACCGAGACTGGCCCGCGCTCACCTAAGTCGTAATTTTTTGGCGTATAATCTTTCAGATCGGTTTTGAACACGGTGTTCACATCCCATAAAATCATTTCGGGCGTGAAGCCTTTGGCAAAACCCGCGGCATACACAATGGGCTTGAAAGAAGAGCCGGGCTGGCGCGGTCGCAGAGCCACATTCACTTGTCCATCGTTGTCTTGATCAAAAAAATCTTTGGAACCCACCATGCTCAAGACCTGTCCGGTCTTGGGATCCAACGCTACCAGCGCACTATTGGAAAAACCGTAGCGCTTACTGCGCGCTTCCACACCCTTGCTCACTTCGTCCTCGGCGATTTGTTGCAGAGGCCAGTCCAAAGTGGTGATGACCTTGAGCCCGCCCTCTTCAGTGGCGCGTTGGCCATATTTTTCAATCAGTTGTGAGCGCACATACATCACAAAATGCGGGGCGCGGATGTCCCCCATCTTTTTGGGTTGTAATTTTTGGAGCGTGTCAATGCTTTTTGCCTCGTCAGCCTGTTCTCGGGTGATGTAGCCTTGCTCAACCATCAAATCCAAAATCATTTTTTGCCGCCTAACCAATTTATCTCGGTTGTCGCCGTGCAAACCTGTGCCATAAGGAGAATAATAATCCGTGGCCTGAGGCAAGGCGGCTAATAGAGCGGCCTCGTCCAACGAAAGACCGGCAGCCGGCTTGCCAAAATAGCTTTGCGCAGCTGACTCAATGCCGTAGATGGTGGAGCCATACGGGATTTCGTTAAAATACATCTGCAGAATTTGGTCTTTGGTGTAAACGCGCTCAATTTGCAGGGCCAAAATGATCTCTTTGAGTTTACGCGCCACCTTTTTTTCTTTACTAAGAATGGCGTTTTTGACAAATTGCTGAGTCAGAGTGGAGGCGCCCTCGGCCATACTGCGATTCATGATGTCAACATAAAAAGCTTTGGCAATGCGCTTGAGACTGATGCCGCTATGTTGGTAAAAACCCTTGTCTTCCACGGCGACGGTGGCTTGTAAGGCGTATTTTGGGATATCTTCTAGTTTAATCAAGGTGCGTTTTTCAGCGCCATGGATTTCATATAACAAAGTTTCGCCCGTGCGATCGTAAATTTTAGTGGACTGCGGCACTTCTCGATCCAAAAGCGTATTTGGGTCGGGTAAATCGCGGCCATACCAGGCAAAAGCCACGGTTAGGATGATAACGCCAAGCAGAAAGCAGACTGCTCCAATGGGCAAACCCACAAGCAAAACCTTCTTTCCGATTTTTTTAAGGAGTTTAATTATTTTATTGAGCCAATTATGGCCGCGGAGTGTTAAGGGCTGATCTTGGTGTTTTATGGGCATAGAGAGATTTGGGCGCTAAGTTGATTCTCCCCCGTAAAGGGGCGTGACCCCCACGAGGCTTTACGCCCTTAACCTAGCCAAAAAACATAGTATCTCTATTGACAAAAATGAGCAAATATGCTAGGGTACTCTTTGTGAGATTAAAACAAATCGCCGTAACCGGCGGTTTTTTTATTCCCGCCTAAATATATGAAGTTACTCAAAAATACCTCGCTTACAGCGTTTGTCAACCGCTCTGTTATGGCCGGTATGGTTTTGGTTATGGCGCTGACTAACACGCAAGTGCAGACCGTAGCAGCTGCTGGCTCTGCCAAAAGCGCCGTGTTTTTAGACGCGAGCGCCATGGAGCAGACCACGCGCGAACGCGGCATTGTGGTTCCCAAGGGCAAGGCTATTAAGGACCTTCCAGTTGCGGCCAATAAACCGGTGCGCAAATGGAATATGATTGACGCGCCTGATTTGGAAACCAAGGCCGGGACGTCGAATGAGCCGGCAGTGCGCACCATGCGTGTGCCGATCACGGCGTATACTTCTGATCCGGCGGAATGTGATTCCACGCCGTTTACCACAGCCAATGGTTCTCAAGTGCGCGACGGTATCGTGGCGGCTAACTTTTTGCCCTTCGGTACGCGTATCCGCATTCCGGAATATTTTGGCGACAAGGTGTTCGAGGTTCATGACCGCATGAACACTCGTTATCAACAGCGTGTGGACATCTGGATGCTCAAGAAAGTCGATGCTCGCGCTTGGGGTTTGCGCAATGTGACCATTGAAATTTTGCCGGCATAATCGCAGACTGTGAAAATACCAACCCTCGGCACCCGCCGGGGGTTTTGGTTTGTGATAAGATTGAATATGGGTGTTCGTCCTCTCGACAAAGCGTGCTAAAATTGATAAGATCGCGGCAGTATAAAAGATATGGCCAGGTAGCCAAGTGGTAAGGCAGGGGTCTGCAAAACCCCTATTCGCGGGTTCGATTCCCGCCCTGGCCTCCATGACTCAAGGGCGGGATAATCCCCGCCCCAAGTGTTACACGACACGCAACAATGTTGATCTTCGCTCATCGCGGCAGTCATAATCGCAAGACCGGCGAAAATACGCTGGCGGCGTTTGAGCGCGCTGTGGCGTTTGGCGCGCACGGCATTGAATTTGATTTAAGAACCTCGCGCGATGATGTGCCCGTGGCCATGCACGACGAGCATCTGCGCCGCGTGGCCGGAGATAGCCGTCGCGTGCGTGATTTGACCGCGCACGAACTCCAAGCGCTCACTCTGCGCGGAGAGGGCTGTATTCCAACGTTGAATGACATCACGTCTTCTGTGCCGGCTCCGGTGTGGTTGGATATTGAGATCAAAGATCGCGATGCGTTGGAGCATTTGATAAAAAAATTAAAAACCAGTGCGGCGTTGCGCGCGCGAACCATCGTGTCGTCGTTTGTTTTGGATGATTTGGCGCGGGTCAGGCAGGAACTTGGAGATGTTAAGACGCTTTGTTTGAGCATGAGCCGCACGCTGTTAGTCCGCAAAGGCAGTTATTTGAAGCGGCTTAGAGAGGCTGATGTTTGGGGCGCAGGCTTCCCCAGTAATTTATTGACGCATGGCCGAGCTGAATGGTTTCGCGGACAAGGTCTGGCGCTCGCGGCGTGGGATCTACAGCCGTTGAAGCGCGAGGCGCATCGAGTGGCGCGGTTCAATCCTGACATCGCAATCGTGTATAAGGTTGAAGAATTATTGGGCGCCCCCAAAAGCTCTTGACAGATTTTTTTATTTTCAATATACTAGCGACCTGTCCTTCGAAAAATTGCTTCAAAACCACAACGACGAGAGGCTCCACCGGGGGTCCAACAAGAGGAACCAACATGCAGACGAAAATCGCGAACAGCAAGGCCGGCAACACCAAGATCCAGATCCAGAGCTACGAGATCCCGATCAACGAGCTCACGAGCTGGATCGCTGCGCATCCGCAGGTGACCGCGCCCATGCTGCTCAAGGCCGAGGTGAACCTCGCCGACAAGATCGTGGTGCTGGGCGTCATGACCGGCCACGGCTTCAACGTGAAGACCAAGGCCGAGATCAACGTGCGCTTCACCACGGGCAACTTCATCGCCAACATCGTGGTGGCCGGGGACTTCGTGTTCTTCGAGGGCACCAAGACCCTGTTCACCCAGATGGACAGCACCTCGTTCACGTTCGGCGACCTGAAGAACCTGATCAAGGCGTTCGCGACCATCAAGGGTGCGCGCGGCATCTTCGTGCCGGACATCTACTTCGCCACGCCCCAGATCCAGGACCCGTTCGTGCAGTACGTCATGCTGCCGAGCGGCGAGATCTTCTTCCTCAACCCCACGGCTCGGCCGGGCATGACTCACATCAGGTACGTGCCCAGCCACCACATGTTCCTGGGCGTGACGCTCGACACGTACGGGCGCGGCACGGCCATCAAGGTCTTGCCGTTCCAGCGTGTGCTCCAGGAGCCGAACGCGATCCGCGACCTGCAGGCGTGGAACTCGGCCATGACGCCGCC
>JAGVIJ010000031.1 GCA_020056125.1 bacterium
TTGAAAAAGGGAACTTCGCAAGTCACCGGCAACGTGAACTACGACCCGATGTCCAATTCCGCGACTTTTTCTCCGACTGTCGCGTTGACCACCAACAGCGCCTATACTTTCACGATCGTGGGTTCGGCAACCGCCACTTCCACTTCCGTAACGGACATCGTAGGCAATCCCTTAAACGCGAATAATGTCGTAACCTTCACCACCGGCTCCAGCGGCGATACGGACGCGCCTAAAATAATGTTTGCCAACGGCGACGACTACGGTATTGCCATTACCTTTTCCGAGCCCATGAATTCGGCAAAAATAACCGATTCCACAAATTGGGCGTCTTCCACGCTTAAATATTCCAATTACGTCATAAAATACGGCACGCCCGGAACGGCAACTTCCACATGGACCGCCGTTACTCTAACAAACGCTTCCTTTAATTATGACGGCAACACCAATACCGTTACTATTGAAAACTTGGGATTGACGCCGGAACAAACCGGCGGAGGCAAAAACTATTATATTGACATGAGCGCGGCCGGCGTCACCGATCTTTCGGGAAACGCTTTGGCAACCGTCACCGTTTTCCAGATGCCAATCAATTCCAGCGCCACGACCATGGGCATGCTCGGCCCCTCAACTGGCGGCGGCATGACTGGCGGCATGATGGGTCCGAATATGGGCAATATGGGCATGATGAAAGCCGGCGCCTTCCCTATGAGCGCCATGGCCGGAAAAACAACTATTTATTTCGTTGACATCCCCACTTCTTACGCGGTAGCGAGCGGCGCCAAAATCGCGCTTACTTTCCCGCAGGGCTTTGACATATCGGGAGCCAAAAAAGACGCCAACTCCCCTGTCAATAGCGACATAAACGGCGGAGGCGGAGGCACAATCGCTTTTAGCGCCAACGCGGAAACAAGCGGCGGCGCCAATAACGACGGCGTAACCGTTGACGCGGCCGCGAGAACTATCACCATCACTTTGTCAGTCGCCACTTCCACCTCTATCGGAACTCCGCCAACATCCGATTTCCTGCACCTTGACCTTGGCGGCATCGTCAACTCTTCCATTCCCCGCGACTTCAACACTTCCGGTTATACGGTTGACATGAAAATTTTTGACTCAAGCAACACCCTGAAAGAAACCGTAAGCACCATGCCTTTCTTCATAAGCGAGGCAGGCGCCAATACTTTGACCGGCACAATTACTTTGACCGGAGCGACCGGAGCGACCGACGGAACAATGAACTTGTATATGGGTTCCCCCATGACCGGTCCGATTGACACGACCGTCACCATAACCAACGGTTCCGGTTCTTACTCTATAACAGGATTGTCCAACGGTTCTTATATGCTCTTTACCGACCCGACCATCACCGTCGGCGGAGCGGACTGGATGGGAATGAATATGCCGGAACCGATCAATCTTACGGCTTCCTCCACTAAAAACCTTACCTTCGCCAAACAAGCTGCCGGTGGAGGGCTTATGGATGTTACAATCAACATTACCGGCTCGTTCGGGACTGACGATATTGATATTTTCGCCGGCTCGCCTTCCGGATTCCGCGTCAAGACGATTACCGATGCAGGCGACAACCCCAGCGCCCATCTTTATCTATCCGACGGCGACTGGATGGTCGGTTTCGGACCGGCTATGCCCAAGGGTCCTATGTCCGGTCCTCCCCCCATGCCCGATTGGATGCCCCCCATGCCCGTTAACGTTAAAATAAGCGGCAATGGAACGGCCGCCACGGAAGGAAGCGGCACGGCCAATGACGGAACAGTTGCGTTTAATATATCCGCGGCCACCATGCAAATTATCGGTTACGTTACCGACGGCGTCGCTACAACCTCCTATCCCAATGGCACGCCAATCGCCGACGCCGAGGTATGGGCTTACCAACCGATGGGTTCTGGCGGCATGGGTTCTCACGCCAAGACATCCACCGACGGCAAATTCACTTTAAAGCTTGCCCAAACCGGAAACTACACGGTCGGCGCTTCCAAGCCCGGATTGCCTGGCGTGCCGGAAAAAAGCGTCGTAGCAAACGCCAATAATTCCGTTGACACGGGCGCCACCGATGGAAACACCACTGTTGATATTACCATTGACAATACTCTTATTACCGCCGCCAA
>JAGVIJ010000033.1 GCA_020056125.1 bacterium
AACTACAATTAAATGTTTGTATTATGACGGCACGGGCTTAGTAATCATCTCCAAGCGCATGGAGCGAGGTTTATTTGTACATCATCAAACAACCCCGTCAGATTTTTTGTAAGTCTTTGAATTCTTTTGGGGTGTGGGTTTTTTTGCCTGCCAGTAGATCTTGGACCAGATTTTTGAAATATTCTCTGGGGTTCACGTCAATGAGCTTACAGCTTTCAACAAGCGAGAACAGAATGGCTGCGGTTCTGGCGCCGCGCTCGGAGTGAGTGCCATACCAGGTTTTTCGGCCCACCACGGGGCTGCGTAGAAGTCCTTCTTGCGAGTTGTTGTCAATGGGAACATCATAGTGCCTGAGAAACAGGGTGAAGCCGTCATAGTTTTTAAGAAAATAACCCATGGCTGTTGCCAGCTTACTACCATTTGGAAATTTGTTTAAATCTTCAACGGCTTTGGCTTTCATGGCTTCAAATCTGGACTTCATCTCGGCTCGCGCTTTAAGTATTTCAGGTGGACCTTTGCCTTTGATACTGTCCTCAATTTTGTAAATTTCGTGATAGTGATCTAAATAAACTTCGGCATCTCTAGTATAGCTGTTCCTTGCCTTGAAAAAATATCTGCGGGCATGGGCATTGCAGTTGGCATTTTGAATTTTGGACCTATTTTCTTTGGCCCTAACTTCATTGGCGAGTCGCACAGCCTTGCCGTAGCCAGAGTACACATCACTCACCAGGATTTCACATTTGGCATTTATCAAAATATCACTAGCCACATCACCAGAACGAGTGTCATGACATTCAAAGTAACACGCTGTACGTGTTGAAAATCCCCACAAATACCAAGATTTGATATCACTGCCTTCCAACATTTTATGGGGGGTCTCATCGGCCCTCATGACTCGATCATCCAACACTTCATCCTTCACAAGCTCATAAGCAGGGCTGACGAAATCGGCCAAATCATGAGTCAGCTCAATTAAACTATGTGGTGGCAAATCAAAAAGGCCTGCTCGTGAGGCCATCGCCGAATATCTCTCGATGGGGATCAGATCACAGTATTTACTTAATGCCACATCCAGGATCATCTCATCGCTATAAACGGAACCCTCTTTGATACGAGGTGGAGTTGGCGCTGTTTGAATATCACCGTGACAGTGGCTGCAGCGATATTTTACTCTGCGCTGTAAAATAATCTCAAAATGCCTGGGAATAACTGTTAATTGCTCAGAATCCTCGGTCATTCCAGAATCAGTCATCACTGAACCACAGCATTGGCATTGTGGAGCAGGGTCCACGGTAATCACAGTTTTTCGAATGGGAATGTTGGGATATCTTTCTGAAGGTTTTTTAATGCGGGGCTTAGATGGAGTCTGTGTTTTGGGTTTATCAGACTTTTTATACCTCTCTGAACTAGAGCCAAAAACTGTGTTCCGAAGCTCTTCAATTTGCTCCTGGACAATAAAAGCCAACTGGTCATCAGCAATTTTTTGATTTCTGAGCTGATAGATTTCGCGTACCAGGCGGAGGATTTCATCAGCCATGATTTGATGCCTTTGTATTAGTTCTTCTTTGCTGAAAGTTTCAAGTTTTGTTTTATCTGAAAATTTGCCTATTTCTATTTGGTCCATCAATAAAAATAGTTTTGCTCATGTGGAGATTTGTTGCAACTCTTGACACATTGGGAATGATTTTTTTATTTCTCGAGGCGATTCAATAAATCTTTTTTCTAAATCTGCTCCCTCAAAAAATAGAGCAAACTCTGCAGCCGTTAAAACAATTTCACCTCTGTACATGGGGTTAATCCGACTAAATAAACCTCGCTCCATGCGCTTGGAGATGATTACTAAGCCCGTGCCGTCATAATACAAACATTTAATTGTAGTTCTCTTGGAGTTGATAAATACAAATAGGTGGCCAGAAAAGGGGTCTTGATTTAAGACCCCCTTGGTCTTCGCAAACAAAGTGTCATAAGAAGCCCGCATATCTGTGGGCTCTCTGCAAACAAAAACCTTTGTCCGACGATTAAACGAAATCATGCCACCTTCTTCAGAAAATCAACTAGCTGATCCACCTCGGAGAATCTGATCAGTTTGCCGTTATCCCAGGCCATCTCAATGCCACTACATGGGGTGAGCTGCCCAGTGCCGAACTCTGTGCTCCCGACAATTTTAATCTCCTTGAAATCCTCTGCCGGAAAATGCCCCTCTCGCTTGAGCCGCTTTGCCTTGCCAATGATTTTTGCCATTTTATGTTGGTTGACTCCAATCGCTGTATAAAAACCATTCGCCGGGCCTGTCCATTGCTCCCAGGCATGCAAAATCTCCATCGCCAGCTCGTCACTAACTTTGGTCAAATGGCCTCCCTCCGTCCGAAAAGAGCTGATCTTTTTCTTTAAAACCTCTAAATCCACAAACACCTCCTTGTGTTGGTGACTCCAATTTACCAGATTTTACTAATTTGAAAATGCGTGGAGATAGGACGATGTACGTGGCGTTCACAGATCTTGCGGGATCTTCGGACTCTACAGGTGAGACCCGACCATTTACTCTCTGACGCGCATATCGCGTGAAATTGAGGGGGAGCGTAGTACGGGAAACCCGTCCGCTACGTTCGGCGAGGGCCGAGGGAGTTGCATCTGCAACGCCCCTCGGCTACTCTATATTTTCCTTGGTCCATACCGGACACATAGGTTACAGATTATACCGATGACATAGGTAACACTTTTGCACCAAATGGGTTTGCACCACGGTAGCACGTTGGTAGCATCAAAAAAGCGGCTTTTCGCAGAACTCCCT
>JAGVIJ010000005.1 GCA_020056125.1 bacterium
ACCTTATCGGGCTTAATCTCATTCACCTCCACAACTTCCATGCCTTGTTTTTCAAAAAATGCTTTCCACTGCTCAGTATTACGATAGTTGTGGGGCAGATCCTCGGCTAGTTGTAAATTTAATTTACGATCGATTTGCTCGGTTACCTTTTTTTCTTTTTCCGTATCAACCAAGTCTTCGGCCACAAACACGCATCCATCGGGTTTAAGCACGCGCTTGATTTCAGCAAAGGCGGCATCATGTTCTTTTTCATCCATATGATGCAAGACGAAAAATAGAGTCACGGCATCCTGCGATTCATCTTTAACTCCTTCAAGATTTGTGGCCGTGACATTCTCAGGTAAATAATGCGCATCATGAGCCAATTTTTCTAATCGCTCCTTAACCGGCTTGGTGTAATGATCATGCGGGTCGCAACCTCTAATTTTAGACTTAGGCAATACCTGATCAAGTTCATCCATCTCATGCCCCTTGCCCGCACCCACGCACAACACGTCCACACCCTTAACCGCACCGGCCGTAATATTTTTAGGATCTTTCCATTGAATCTTGGGGCGCAGATATTCAAGTATCTTGGCCTCTTCGCGCATCCATTCAGCTCGTCCTTGAAGCGATTTGTCCACCACAGATAAACGACTGGCTTCGCGAATAACCTTTGGACCCAATTCTTGCCTGCGCGGCGGTTGTTCAAACATAATCAAAATTGTTTTAAAAATCGCAGATCGTTTTTATACGGAGTACGAACGTCATCAATTTGTATGCCCTCTTTCATCATGTAAGTCCGCTCAATGCCCCAACCGAATGCAAACCCGGAATATTTTTTGGGATCAACTCCGCCGGCTTTTAAGACATTGGGATGCACCATGCCTGCGCCACCCAACTCCAACCAACCGCTCTTGCACACGCGGCACTTTTGTTTATCCTTGCCCACGCCCGTGCCGCCGCAAATGCCGCAGGAAATATCAATTTCAAACGACGGTTCAGTGAAAGGAAAATGATGCGGTCTAAGCCGCGTGGTGCGTCCGGATCCAAAAAATTCTTTGGCGAAATAATCCAACACCCCGCGCAGATGGCTGATGGAAACTTGTTTGTCTACATACAAACCTTCGAACTGATGAAACATGGGCACGTGTGTGATATCGCTTTGGCGGCGATAGCATCTGCCGATACTGATCATGCGCACAGGCAACTCATGGCGTTCCAACTCGCGCACTTGCCCATTGGAAGTATGGGGCGTGAGTACCATTTTGCCTTTTTTGGATATGGGAGCGTCCACGAAAAAAGTTTCCCACTCATCGCGCGCCGGATGATCCGGCGGCATGTTAAGCGATTCAAACGCGTACCAATCCCAATCCACCTCCGGATAGCGCGTGCGCATAAAACCAATATTTGAAAAAATCTGCGTGATCTCGCGGATAGCTTGCGTCACGATATGCAGATGACCCTCGGGCGGACGAATGCCCGGTTCAGTCACATCCTCGCGCTCGGTTTCGCCCAGCACGGAAAATTGGCCGCCGGCTAATGCTCTTTTTTTAACTTCCAGCAATTGTTGCACCTCGCGCTTGATTTGATTGGCTAGCGCGCCGACTTTGGGGCGATCCTGCTCCGCCAAATCCGCGACGCCCTTGAGGAGCGCGGTCAGTTTGCCCTTGCGACCCAGATATTCTATCTCCACTTGTTCCAACCCCGCCGCATCCTTGGCTTGGTCTACAACTTTTTCAATCGCCTTTTTTAAGGCCTTGAGTTTGTCCAACATATCCCAATAGACTATCAAATTGTCCGATGGATGTCATCTATCCATCTTGTCGATCATCCGATGTCCCGGACAATGTCCCGGACGAATTCCAAATTGATAAAATCAAACATAATTTCTTACTCCCAGAAAAAGTGACCGATAGGACACTTTCTCTGGGTTTAGTTTTCTATCATATTCATCTTACGCCTTACGCCCGGATTTTGGCTGGTACATTGATGGCTTGAATTCGTCCCGGGGCCTGACCCCTCCGATCTTTTTTAATGTGGAGCCAAGGGGTATTGAACCCCTCTATCCGAGTGTCAAGCACGGATTCCTCACCATGAGGCGGCTCCTCGCGCTCCACGAGAATATTATACAACTTTTTTATAAAAAAAAGCCGAGATTTTTTCTCGGACTTTTGGGGTCTCAATAGAATCCGCGCTTGACGATTACAGTGTATCGAATCCACGCCATTTGTCAATATCAATTGTCCACAAGTTAAATTGCGCCCCGATATTACGTCGGGGCGGCTACAGGTTCTGGACGCAGGCGCCAGACGACCGATCTTACATCCCCACCAAACCTTTTAATCCCCC
This sequence comes from bacterium, assembly GCA_020056125.1. Classification (GTDB taxonomy): domain Bacteria; phylum Patescibacteriota; class Patescibacteriia; order 2-12-FULL-60-25; family 2-12-FULL-60-25; genus JAHIUG01. The sequence continues at coordinate 2,332 of JAGVIJ010000005.1, forward strand.
AACAATGGTTCCGCTGTAGTGGGCAAGATCGCGCACCGTAACCAACAGAATCAAACCGATCAAAATAAGAAATGCGATGTTATGAATCAGCGCTTCCAAGCGGCGGCTCATGGGGCGGCGGCGAATTTTTTCGATGATTAAAAATAACACTCGTCCCCCGTCCAAGGCCGGAATGGGAAGAAAGTTAATCACGGCCAAGTTCAGGGAGAGAATGGCGCAGAATTGCAAAAGCGGAATTATGCCTTGTTCGGCGAATTGCCCGGTGAGTACGGCAATGCCCACGGGTCCGGAAAATTCTTGAGTTACGAGCCGCCGCATGACTAAATCTCTGATCAAATCAACAAAAGTCAAAACAATAGCCTTGGTATAACCCACGGTGACTGTGAATCCAACTCGAAGCGCGGTCAGGGGCGGGAAAGTTACATGACCCACTTCGGCTAAACCAACGCCGATAGCTTTGCGGTCGAGCGAGGCTAAATAAGTTGGAGTTACTTTGGCGGTCAAAGCCTGATCGTCGCGCTGAAATTGAATCTCAAAAGTTTTTTCACTGCGCTCCCCAATCAACTCACCGGCTTGTTCATACGAAACCGGCACCACGCCATCGATGGATAGGATGATGTCGTTAGGCAACAATCCGGCTTTTTCAGCCGGCGACTTAACCATGACTTGAGTCAAACGAATACTGCGATCAGTCACGACCGCTCCGCTGGGCAGATCTTCCAAGACAGCGTTAGTGCCGATGGCAAAAACAAAAGAGAAAAGAACCGCGGCCAAAATCCAATTCAAAGATACGCCGGCCGCTAAAATAATCACGCGCACCCAAGCCGGTTGAGTGTGAAATGAATCCGCATCGTCTTGCCCATCAGCTTGTTCGCCTTTGATGCGCACGAATCCGCCGAGCGGCAGCCAGTTCAAAGACCAGATGGTATTTTTATATGCTCCGTGATCGCGAGCGCCCACGCGTTTCCATCTACCCTTCTCTTTAACAAATCCCAAAATGCGCGGCGGAAAACCATAACCGAACTCATCAGCCTTAACGCCGAAGATGCGCGCCGCGAAAAAATGTCCGATCTCATGGATGAGAACCAAGACTGAAAGGACGATGAGAAAATAGATGAGTGCCATGGTTTTATTTTTAAATTTAAAATTTTACTCGTTCAAAATGGACCGAACGTCCCAACCATTTTCGCGCGATGTCTTCGGAGTGAGCTAGTAAGTCCGTCAAATAATACAATTGCTCGCCTGTCTTGAGCGGTCCGGCCGCTAAAAGACGAGTAACCACTGAACGAGCCGAATCAATAACTTTTACCCGTTTGCCCATGAAACGCTGAATCAAAGGAGCGAGCAATGGATAATGCGTACAGCCTAAAATTAAAGTATCCACATGAGCCTGACGCAACGGCGCTAGGCAGTATCTCACAATTCGCTTAGTTTCTGAATCTTTGAGCCAGCCCTCCTCAACCAAAGGAACGAAAAGCGGACAGGCTTGAGTGTAAATTTCGAATTTCGAATGACGAATGACGAATGACGACGAGGATTTCAAAATATTTTCATACGCTTTTGAATTGATAGTGGCGCGCGTGCCGATGATGCCGATCCGACCGTGAGTGACGGCGAGCGCATCTTGGGCTGCAGGCGTGATCACTTCGTAAATGGGCAAGTTCGGATAAGCGCGGCGCAGCTCGTCTGACGCCACAGCGCTGGCTGTGTTGCACGCTATGACGATTGAAGTGGCGCCATGCTGAACTAAAAAAGCCGCGTCTTCAAGCGCATAACGCACCACGGTCTCCGGACTTTTATTGCCGTACGGAGTTCGAGCTGTGTCGCCCAAATAAATAAAAGCGGCTTCGGGTTGGTGTTTTAATAATTCCCGCACCACGGTCAAGCCGCCAATGCCCGAATCAAAAATTCCAATCATAAATGTTGAGTCTTTAACAAATAATTTGTAGCCGCACCCTTTAGGGTGCGCGATTTATCTCGTCCCGCCTTGGCGGGACGGCTACCAACTTTTAATCACCTGTTATCAAATTCGATAATTCTTTAACTTTTTCAGCCGTGAGCTGTTCGGATTTGGTTTCTAAATTCAAACGCAATAGCGGTTCGGTGTTGGACACGCGCACATTGAACCACCAATCTCCGGCCGGATTGGTTGGATCATGAAATTCCAAACGTAACCCATCAATATCAGAATACTTGGCCGCGCTCCGCGCATAGGTTGTGCGAATCAGTTCCAGTACCTTGTCCTTATCCGCCACCTCGAAATTTATTTCACCGGAATGAAAATATTTGGCCAGCGGCTTCCACAGCTCGGACAACCGCGCATTCTCGCGCTTCAAGCGTTTGAGAATATACAGCATAACCAAATCGCCGGATTCCACATAGCGCAAATCGCGAAAATAATAGTGCATGGAGACTTCGCCTGCGAAAGATGCGCCGTCCTCGCGCATTTGCCGTTTGATAAAAGCATGGCCCACGCGGCACATTTTGGAGCGGCCGCCAGCCGCATTGATAGCCTCGGGCACAGCCCATGACGAACGCACATCATACAAAATCAAACCGCCCGGCGAAGTGCGCAGAATTTCTTGACTGATAATAGCCGTGAGCAAATCACCGGAAATAATTTTTCCATTTTGATCCACCATGCCGATGCGATCAGCGTCGCCGTCAAAAGCGATGCCCAGATGACAATTTTCTTTCAACACTGTTTCGATTAAATCATTTAACGTCTCGGTTTTGATGGGATTGGCCTCGTGATTGGGAAAACTGCCATCCGGTTCAAAATACAGGGGCACCACTTCCAGCCACGGCAAACGGCTTAATAATTCAGATAAAATTACGCCGGCCATGCCATTGCCCGCATCAATCGCGATCTTAAATTTCGGCATGTCAGAGGGCAACATGGCGAGTTTCAAAATATGATCCACATATCTTTGCAATGCCCCGGGATCATCAACCACCGCACCTTTTTTATCGTTGACCGAATCCACTATCTCGCCCGAAGCAAAAAACGCATCAGCTAACTCCTCCATGCCGCTGCCTTGCCCGATGGGACTGGAATCGCCTTTGACTAATTTAAAACCATTATATTTTCCCGGATTGTGCGAGGCTGTCACCATGACTCCCATATCATATTCACCGTTGCCCAAACCCACGATCACATTGAACATGGGCGTACTGCACAACCCGACGCGCACCACGTCAGCTCCGCCGGCAGTCAATCCTTGAATCAAACCGCGCTCCAAAACCAAAGAGGTCGTGCGCATATCGCGACCCACTAAAACTTTGCGCGGACCGAATTGTTTGACGATGGCTCGACCCAGGGTGCGTGCGAAATTTTCGTCCAATTCGCTGGGCGACAAACCGCGGATGTCATAAGCGCGAAATACATGTTGCGTCAGTGGGTTCATATTGATAGAAATGTCGAATATCGAATATCAAATATCGAATGGCGAATAATGGAAACTGTAGAGGTTAAGCTAAGAAAAGGCAAGAAATTTCGTCCTTTGACTGGTACCCGGAATTATGTTAGATTTTGATTGTAAAATTATTCTTTAATTAACGCAATAAACGACTTTCGCATTTGGATGCAGTTCGCGAAGAAACCGAGCATTGGTGCGAGGCGTACAATGAAGTACGTTGAGCACCAAGCGGAGGGTTCGACAAAGAAATGCGCCAAAGGCGGAAGTCCTAAAACATATGGATATAGGTTTCGTCGTTCTTATAGTCGTTGGTGTCATCGCCCTGTGGGCCATTTGGATTTTTAATAATCTTATCACAGCTCGCAATCGCACGGACGAGGCTTGGTCGGACATTGAGGTTCAACTCAAGCGCCGCTATGACCTGATCCCCAATTTGGTGAACACGGTCCAAGGCTATGCCACACATGAGGCGGGCACGTTTAAAAAAGTGACGGATGCGCGCAATGCGGCCATGGGCGCCAAAACCATGCCTGAACATGCCAAGACTGAAAACATGTTGAGTCAAACTTTAAAAAGTTTGTTCGCGGTAGCCGAGGCTTATCCGGAATTAAAAGCCAATCAAAATTTTCTTCAATTGCAACAGGATTTAACTGACACTGAAGATAAAATCCAGGCTTCGCGCCGCTTCTTCAACGGCAATGTGCGCGATCTGAACACCAAACTGCAAGTTTTCCCGACCAATCTAATCGCCGGCATGCTCGGATTCAAGGCGCGCGATTTCTTTGACATGGATGAGGCGGAAAAAGCGGTTCCGAAAGTAAAATTCTAAATGTACAGCCAAATCGATTCCAACCGCCGCAAAAGCTGGCTCTTGATGGTAATTTTTGTCGGCCTCATCGCCGCTGTGGGCTGGGTATATGGTTTTGTGATCACTGACCAGGGCCCGGCGCCTTTGCTTTTGGCGCTTGCCATCTCGCTCGGCATGACGTTAATTTCATGGTTTGCCGGCGATAAAATCGCGTTGCTCACGAGCGGCGCTCGCGAAGTGACAGATCGCGCGACTCTGCCCGAACTGTGGAATATCGTGAATAATCTTTGCATCACCGCCGGTACGCCGCGGCCGCGCATTTACGTTATTGAAGATGATTCGCCCAATGCCTTTGCCACGGGCCGCAATCCGGAACGCGCTTCCATCGCCGTGACCACCGGGCTTTTAAAACGATTGGAAAAAATCGAATTGGAAGGCGTAATTGCGCACGAACTCAGTCACGTAAAAAATCTGGACATCAGGCTCATGATGTTGGTGGTGGTGTTGGTGGGAACTATTACGATTTTAGGCGATAGTTTTTTGCGCCACAGTTTTTTCAGCCGCCGCAGTTCCAGCCGCGATCGTGATCAAGCCGGAAATATTTTGATGATCGTGGGCGTGGTATTTTTAATCCTGGCGCCGTTCATCGGAGAGTTAATTAAATTCGCCGTGTCGCGCAAACGCGAATATTTGGCTGATGCCTCGGGCGCGCTCTTGACACGCTATCCCGAGGGTTTGGCTCGCGCGTTGGAAAAAATCCGCGATACAGCCGCGCCCTTGCGCCGCACCTCCACTGCCACCAATCATCTATGGATTGCCGAACCGCGCGCTACCGGTTCATTGGGTGAAAAATTCCACGCGCTGTTTTCCACTCATCCGCCCATCAACGATCGCATCGCAAAACTGCGTAGCATGTAACAATATGTTCTCTCCCGACCTAATCAATCGCTTTACCACGCACTTGAAAGAAGCTTTGCAAAAAGCCTTGAGCTTTGCCGTAACTAACGGCCGAGATTTGGTGGAGCCGGGTGATTTGGTGGTGGGCTTAATGCACGAAAAAGGCTCCATCGGCTTTGAGTTGTTGCGCAAAACCGGTTATCAATTGGAAGAGGCCATGAACTGCTTTCGCGGACATCCGGCGCAAACCAAGTCGTTGGCTACTCCGGATTTATCAGCGCCGGTCAAACGCATTATTGAAAAATGCGTGTTGGCCGCGCATCTGAATGAAAATAAATTCATCGGCACCGAGCATCTGCTCTTTGCCTTGCTCGCTTCGGATGACGCGCAGTTGATCGCATTTTTTGATCAACAACGCGGCGCATTGAATCCGCTTAAAGATCAAGTTGGACAAATTTTAAAATCCACCTCGCGCTTTCCTGATTTATCCATGGCCGAGCGCAGTTTGGAAGATTTGGAAGATGAGTTGGGTTTGGCTCAACTGGCGCCCAAATCTGCGGCGCCGCGTTCTGCGCATGCTTCAGCGCTCCATACTTTCGCTCGAGAAATTACGCAATCTGAATACGCGGAACGTTTGGATCCGGTCATCGGGCGCGAATCTGAATTGGATAGATTGATTCAAATTTTATGCCGCCGGACTAAAAATAATCCCATTCTGCTGGGTGATCCGGGCGTGGGGAAAACCGCCATCGTGGAAGGTTTAGCTAAACGTCTGGCTAAAGGCGATGTGCCGGATAGCTTGTACGGCAAACGAATTTTATCTTTGGATTTGGCGCTGACCGTGGCCGGCACCATGTATCGCGGAGAATTTGAAGCGCGCCTGAAACAAATCGTGGATGAGGCCAGCCGCGATTCCAATA
>JAGVIJ010000067.1 GCA_020056125.1 bacterium
AAGGCAAAACCCTTGATCACCGAAGAAGTGAAACCATATAGCACAGCGCAGGAAATCAAAGTGGTCACGTGTCCGTCGCGAATAGAGGTCCAAGCGCGCTTGAATGCATCTTCCAAGGCCGCAGATAAACCTTTGCCCAAATGCAATTCTTCCTTAAGCCGCGCAAATACCAACACGTTAGCATCCACCGCAATACCCATGGAAAGAATAAATCCGGCAATGCCTGACAGTGTCAAAGTCACGGGCACTAATTTGAAGATAGCCAGAGAAATGGTCACATACAGTAGGAGCGTAAGCGCGGCCAAAAATCCGGGCAAGCGATACGACACCAACATAAAGATCACCACAAACAATAATCCGAATAATCCGGCGATCAAAGATGCGTCCACTGAAGCTTGACCCAAGCTCGGCCCTACGGATTGCTGATAAATCAATTCAATGGGCACAGGCAATGCGCCTGAATTTAACCGCTGCGCCAAAATCTTGGCTTCGCTGATGGTAAAGGTTCCGCTGATTACAGCCTGGCCGCCCGTAATTTTTTGCGACACCGTGGGCATGGAGATGGGTTCACCGTCTAAAAAGATGGCCACGGGTTTGCCCACGTTCTGCCCGGTAATCTCGGCGAACAGATCCGTGCCCTCGCTATCAAATTGCAAGGCCACCTGCGAAGATCCGGTTTGCTGATCAAAATCCAGTTGAGCGCGTTTCAAATTTTTGCCGGTCAGTTTGGTATTGGTCCACTCATCAGCTTTGCGAATATCGCTCTCCATGACACGAGCGAAAACCGCGGCACGCACTCGCACGTCCTTGAGCGGCCGCTCCGCTTCCTTATATATAATGTGATAACCAAACGGCGTTTCCACCACTTCGGAGATGGCTCCGACAGCCAGTTTCATGGCCGGTTCCTCAAAGGCCTGTACCATCACGCCCGTACCAAACCAACCCAAGTCTCCGCCCGTCTCATTAGCGCCGGGTTCATCTGAATACTGTTTGGATAAATCAATAAAATTTTGAGCCGTGGCTTGTTTTTTGATGGTATCAATTTTGGCTCGCGCCGCTTCTTTGGTTGAAGCGGATGAAGATTGCGCGGCGCCGGCATACGAAATCAAAAGGTGAAAGGCTTTAACTTCCACGCCCGCATCTTTAGCCTCTTCCACTTTAGCGACTACATTGTAATTTGAAGCCGTGATGATGCCGGGATGGATCTCGCCGACCGCATCATTTTTAACCGCATTAAAAATTTCCGAATATTCGGGCTTGTCTTTGATAAAACCCAAATCACCGCCGCCAGCCTTGAGCTCTTCCGGCAACTTGGTGGCGCGGACGATGGTTTCAAAATCTTGGGGAACTTTGAGCGCTTGGTCTAAAACCGTTTGCGCGGCTTTATCAGCCGCCGCATTAGCCTCATCCATTTTTTGCGCCTCTTCAGGCGTCAGTTGCGGATTGGGATTAAGATTTTGCACTTTGAATTCCAAGATGGGTGTTTCACCGATTAAATTGATGGCTTGATTGATATCGCGAATACCGGCCAACTCCACGGTCACGCGCCACTCATTGCCGGAATGCACGGTTTGCACCAAAGGCTCGGACACGCCCAGCGTGTTCACACGCCGCTCGATCACATCGCGGATGCCTTCCATGGCCGAGGCCTTATCCCCTTCTGCCACACCGGATAAATCCGCCACATATTCCAAGCGCGTGCCGCCTTGCAAATCCAAACCCAAAACATAGGACTTTTGCACTTGGCCGATATTCCAACTGAACACCTTGTTGATTTGACCGGTGACCCAGTTTAGCGGCGGCGGATATGCCACGGCGCCGGTAAACAAAAAAAGCGCAATCAGCAAGAGAAGCCTGCGCTTCACCGATGTCCGCTTCATACCTACGGTGGAAATCTGATATTTGGCCATAATCTTTAGATAATTGAGGGCATTCTAGCTGATGGCGTGTGGGAATGCAAGACACGCTATCCAGATGTCCATGCGCCCATTAAATTAGCAAACAAAACCTTTTTTCATCAACCACTCCACCGCTTCTTTGGTCAAGTCTTGATGATTGCCTTGAAAGGTAACTACCCACTTCCCTGTCTCTCCGCGAAACTTGCCCGGCGCGATTTTTGTCCTATCGCCAGCGGTAAGTTCTGCCATCCAACCTTTTTCATCTCCAGGAAAGGTTAGCGCGTCTCCGTGCGGCATGGCTTGCCAAAACTCTTTTACCAGCGCAATGGCCTCCTCCTCGGAATTCACAAGATGTTTGTATCGTTCCAAACGCGGCGCTTCCCGCCGTTCAGAATTAAACTCCGAATTGGTTTTCATATTTAATTATTTCCCATGACAATGTTTATATTTGATCAGTGTGCCGTCTGATTTTTTAGCTCCACACGGACAGGGATCGTTGCGCCCGACTTTAGCCGCGCCTGATATTTGCGCGGTGGAAGAAGTTGGCGCGGATGGATTCTGCGCCACATCACTATCTTGCGCTGACTTGGCCGGCCCCTGGAATTTCAACGCGCCTTTGGCGCCTGAAGAATGCAACGCGTGTTCCGCGGCTTGGCGCGCCATATGCACTCTAAAAACTCCGAGCGCCACTTGCTTGTCGATGAGCGATATCAATTCGTGAAACATGCGGTATGCCTCGCGCTTATATTCCACCAAGGGATCGCGCTGGCCATAACCCTGCAGACTGATGGCTTTGCGCAGATAAGTGATGGCTTCCAAATGTTCAATCCACAAACTATCTGTGGCGCGCAATAAAATCGCTTTTTCAATTTCCGCCATCATGGTTTGGTCCCCGATTTCCTGCTCAACCAGAGCGTACGCCTCGCGCGCCAATTTAATGAATCCGTCAATCAACACCGTGCGCTTGGCCGCGATGCTATTCTCTTTTTCCACAGCCTCAACCAATGACTGCATAACGGTCGATGCACCGGCGGCGCGCGGAAACATGGTGGACATGGTCTGCTCAATCTCCTGCAAATTCCAATCCGACGGCGATTCAGGAGCCGTGTGAAACAGTATAGTTTGTTCAATCTCGCGCTCCACGGACTCCATGACCAATTTGGTCAGCGGCCGCTCCCCGTCTTTAGTGGGCTCTTGCCCCAACAACAGAATATCTTGCCGCCGCTTATAAATCGCAGTGCGGTGTTTGTTCAAAACATCATCGTATTCCAAGAGATGTTTGCGAATATCAAAGTTATTGCCTTCAACTTTTTTCTGCGCCGACTCAATGGCGCGCGATAAAATTTTGTGCTCAATCGGCTGATCCTCGGGCAAGCGCAAAAATTCCATGCGCTGTTTCATTTTCTCCGAACCAAAGATGCGCATCAAATCATCATCCATGGAAACATAAAATTGCGTAGCGCCCGGATCGCCCTGGCGTCCGGCGCGGCCGCGCAACTGGTTATCGATGCGTCGGCTCTCATGCCGCTCCGTGCCCAAAACGAACAAGCCGCCCAAGGCTTTAACCTTATCCGCTTCTTCCGGATTAGGCGGATTGCCGCCCAACACAATGTCCACGCCGCGACCCGCCATGTTAGTGGCCACGGTCACGGATTTGGAACGGCCGGCCTGCGCAATAATTTCACCTTCACGCGCATGGTTTTTAGCGTTCAAAACATTATGCGGAATACCCTCTTGCTTCAACAATTCGCTGACCAACTCGTTCTTTTCAATCGAAGCCGTGCCCAGCAAAACCGGCTGGCCCTTGGCATAGCGCTCTTTGATCTCGCGAATCACGGCTTTGAATTTGCCCACTTCATTTTTATACACGCGATCCGGTAAATCTTTGCGCTGATCTATGCGATTGGTCGGGATGGTCATCACCTCCAACTTATAAATTTTGTGAAACTCTTCAGCCTCGGTGGCCGCAGTGCCGGTCATGCCCGACAACTTCCCATACATGCGAAAATAATTTTGGAAAGTGATGGTGGCCATGGTGACTGACTCGCGCTGAATCGACACATGTTCTTTAGCTTCGATAGCTTGATGCAGGCCTTCGGAATAGCGCCGACCGATCATCAAGCGGCCAGTGAATTCATCCACGATGATCACCTCGTTATCTTTGACCACATAGTCTTTATCTTTTTGAAACAGCACTTGGGCGCGCAACGCGTTTTCCAAATGATGCACCAACTTCATGCCGCCATCCACATATAAATTTTCCACACCCAGCCACTTTTCCATCTTGGCGATACCCGAATCAGTTAAGGTGGCCGTGCGCAATTTTTCATCAATATTAAAATCCGTGTTCACTTCCAAACGCGGCACCAGGGCTGCAAATTGATAATACAAATCCGCAGCTTCCTCGGCCGCGGCGCTGATAATGAGCGGCGTGCGCGCTTCATCAATCAAAATCGAATCCACCTCGTCCACGATGGCGTAATGCAGTGCGCGCTGTACCATCTCCTCCGGACCGCCGGCCATGTTGTCGCGCAAATAATCAAATCCAAACTCATTGTTCGTGCCATACGTGATGTCCGCCAGGTAAGCCTCGTTTCGTTTAGCCGGCCGCAAATAATCCATGTCCACCAAAAATGATCCGGTTTCGTCGCGCGCTTCATCATGCTTCTCCTCGGCCTTAAACGAGGGATCATACAAAAATCCGCCCTCGTGCTGAATACAACCGACTGACAAACCGAGCGCATAATAAACCTGCCCCATCCACACGGTATCGCGCCGCGCCAGGTAATCGTTCACAGTCACCAAGTGCGCGCCTTTGCCGCTTAAAGCATTCAGATACATGGGCGCCACAGCGGTCAAAGTTTTGCCTTCACCGGTGCGCATTTCAGCGATGGCGCCGCGATGCAAAACTACGCCGCCAACCAACTGAACGTCGAATTGTCTTTGCCCCAGCGTGCGCCGCGAAGCCTCGCGCGCTACGGCAAAAGCCTCGGGCAAAATATCGTCCAAGGTTTCATCTTTAGCCAAGCGCTGTTTAAACTCAACGGTTTTAGCGCGAAGTTTTTCGTCTGACAATTTTGCAAGTTCTTTTTCAAAACCATTAATCGCTTCAACCAGCGGCTGAATCTTTTGAATTTCACGCGCGTTGGGATCGCCAAAAATCCTGGTTAATATGCTCATAATAATACAGCCAGATTAACTTAAAACGAGTATTTGTTCAATAGCTCGGCTGATTGATTTTTTTAGGCCTCATCGCTCGGAGATAGAGGCTTGAGATTTTCGACTTCAGCTCGCGGCTGGCGATGCCCCTCAATATCCCGATCTTTTTTTTGCGCCAGAGTTTCGCGCAAATGATCCTTCACTTTATCAATGGCTTTATACAAACTGACCGCATCTCGCTCCACTCGGATCAAACTATCGCCCGGAACTTCGATATTGGCAGCGCAGGAAAAAACCGCGCCCTTGTTGTGATGTTGAGTGTTCACACCCAGATCCACATCAATCTGCAAAACTCCGGGCATGAATTTTTCCAGGGCATTGAATTTTTCTTCAACGTAAGAACGAATCGTGGGAGTTAATTCCATGCCCGTGGCGCGGATGTTGATAACTAACATATATAGATATGCTAGCGCGAATGCTAGAGAGTTGACAAATTCTTTTAAAATCCAAGTAATTGGACCTCGTCTTCGAGTAAGATCCCCAGCTCATCGCGCACTTTCATTTTAACCAAACTGGATAGCGCAATCACATCCTGTGCCCTGGCGCCGCCCAAATTCACCATAAAATTGCCGTGCATCGGACTGATTTGCGCTTGTCCGATCTTGGCGCCCTTCAATCCCAGTTGATCAATCAGCCAGCCCGCGGAAATTGTTTTATTCTTAAGCATGGCTTGAGGAATTTCAAATTGGCCTTTTAATTTTTCCAAGACCGACTCATCGGCGTATTCAAAATTTTTGAATAAACAACCGGCGCTGAATTGCCCTTGCGGTTGTGCGTCGCGGCGCTTAGTCATTATCTCGTCAATTTTCTGGAGCGAGGTTTCAGCGTTGCCCAAATTTAATTTTAAAACAACCTTGAGAATTATCAGCGGCTCGTGTTTAAAGCGGCTGTCGCGATAAGCGAATCGGCAGTCTTTGTTTTTCAGTGTTGCGCGCTGATCTTTTTCCACATCATAAACTTCAACTGAAACCACCGCATCTTTTGTCTCGCCGCCAAAACATCCGGAATTGCCATAAACCGCGCCGCCCAAGGTTCCGGGAATAGTTGCAGCCCACTCAAAACCCGTGAGTCCGGTTTTGGCCGCTTGTTGCGCGACCAGACCGGTTAGCGCGCCAGCCGCCGCAGTAACCGTCTCGCCCTGAATGGAAAAAGCATGATCCGCCAGCTGAATTACCACACCGCTAAATCCCTCGTCCGAAACCAAAAGATTTGATCCGCCGCCAAAAATATAATAGGGAATTTCTAAACGCCGCGCGGTTTGCACAGCTCGAATGAGATCGTCAGAATTTTCCGCGACCAAATAAATCTGCGCGGGTCCGCCGATTTTTAACAAGGTGCGCCGAGCCATGAGCTCATCGCGCTTAGCGGTTGGAAACGCCGCAATAAATTCTTGGATGGATTGTTCAATCATGGCTTTAAAAATTTTTACGTACGGCTTCATCAATATCTCCGGCGCCCATAAAAATCACCACATCATTGGGTTGTGATAATTCTAAAGTGCGGCGCACCGCAGAATTCGGATCAGGCGCATATTCAATCGCGCGGCTCACTCCCCGCTTTCCATCGTGCTCCGTGACAGCGCGAATTAAATCTTGAGAGGAAATTTTTTGATCCTCGACCGCATCGCGGCCAGCCACCTCATAAATTTCACTCAACATCAAAACATCGGCCAAATCAAAACTCGGCACAAAATCAGCGAAAAAGGCGCGCGTGCGATTGCGATGGTGCGGTTCAAAACATAAAACCACGCGCCGCTCCGGAAAAGATTCTTTGACAGCTTGGAGCGTGGCGGCCACAGCCGTGGGATGATGGCCGTAGTCCGAATAAATCAACGCGCCATTCTGCTCGCCTAAAAATTCAAAGCGCCGCCAAATGCCCTTAAAGGCTTCCAAGGTCGCGCCGATATCCGGATACGAAACGCCCAGCGCCTGCGCCATTAAAACCGCTCCGGCCACATTCATGGCATTAAAACTCCCGGGCACCGCCAAATTAAAACGATAAGTCGTCGCATCTTTAGACAATGACATCTCGTGCAAATGGTCGGTTTGTTTGCTCTGCACTTGCCACGCATCAGCTCCGACGCCAAAACGAATGATTTGAATATTGCGCGCTTTCAAC
>JAGVIJ010000054.1 GCA_020056125.1 bacterium
GAGTCAACCCGCAATACATGGCTTCGAGCACGGTCTTGTCGATGGTGCGCGGAACCATATTGATAAAGGTGCGAAAACGCGGATAAATCTTTTTTAGTTCTGGCATGGGTGTGGCGCCCTTAAAACTCACCCGATGTTCCAATTTTAAATCAATAACCAAATTTTTAATCTCCTCGGCATACGCCGGATCAATCCGCGGATCCTGCGGCTGGCCATAATGCGTCAGCCGATATTCAGGCGGCAACAGAGCCAGGGCGCGCAACACCAAATCAAAACGTTTGGAACGCGAAATGCGATGCACGCACAAAAGATGCGTAGCCGGTTCGCGCTCAGTTTCGGGCAATTCAATTGTTTTCCAAAACACTGTATCAATGCCGTGTCCGGTAACAATTTTGCGCCGATCGCCCTCATACTGCGGTAAACATTCTTTAGTGGCCGCAAACAGCCGTTTCACCGCTAATTCGCCGATGCGCAAAGCCAAGGTGCGCGTGTAATGTGTGAACCACAAATACGCCGGAATCCCTCTTAAAAGCCACCACCAAGTTCCGGCCGCCAGCCAGCGCGGCGTCATATGAACAAACACTCGATCGTAATCCAAAGTTAAAATTAATTTTTGAAAATTTAAAAATTGGCCCAGCCGCGAAACCCCGCGTTCCCCGCCCAAAGAATACACCGGGAACCGCAGACCGCAGGCGCCGCGATAAGTGCAAATAACTTGCACATCAAAACCCGCGTCGCTGAAAGCCTTGGCCCACAAAGCCGCAAAAGCTAAATCATCGTGCGTCTCATCGATCTTGGGCGTGATGAATAAAATTTTTTGAGCCATGTTATAAGTTAAGCAAAATATCCGCGATGCGCTCGGCCACGCGCCCATCCCACAAATCCGGTATGCGGCCGGTTTTCCATTCTCCGCGATGTACGCGTTCAGCCGCGTTCAAAATAGTTTGTGCATCGCGACCCACAATTTCGCTGGTGCCCACTTCCACAGTGATTGGCCGCTCGGTTTGTTCGCGCAAGGTCAAACACGGTACGCCTAAAACCGTGGTTTCCTCCTGCAAACCGCCTGAATCAGTCAGCGCCATTTTGGCATTTTTCGTTAGCGCCAGCATATCCAAATAACCAACCGGATCAATCAAACGAACCCGCGAGCCCAGATCGATCCCGTGTTCCAACAAACGCGCTTTGGTTCGCGGATGCACCGGGAAAATCAGAGGCAAGCGAGTCGCAATTGTACTTAAAACCTGTCCCAGCGCCTTCAGCACCGCGGGCTGATCAACATTTTCCGGCCGATGCATGGTCAACAATCCATAGGCTCGAGGCGCCAAGCCATGAACACTCAAAATATTTGACCTGGCCGCATGAGGTTCAGCTCGGCGCAAAGTATCAATCATGATATTGCCCACCAAATGCACGCGCTCATCCGCGATGCCTTCATGTCTAAGATTTTCTATGCCCGACGGTTCGTTGACAAACAGCCGATCCGAATAATGATCCGCAATCATGCGATTCAATTCTTCAGGCATCTTCCAATTAAAACTGCGCAAACCCGCCTCTACATGCACCACCGGAATATGCGCCATGACTCCGGCCATGGCTCCGGCCGCCGTAGACGTCACATCGCCCACCACTATGAGCATGTCCGGAGAACGATCGCGCAATACCGGCACCAGCGTATCAATGATTTTTTTGGTTTGTGTTTGACGATCGCCCGGACCGATGCCTAAGTTGATATCCGGCTCCGGAATGTCCAATTCCTTAAAAAATACCTCGGACATTTTTTGGTCATAATGCTGACCCGTATGCACAATACAAACCCCGGCGCCGCGTGCACGCAACACCGCATTTAATGGCGCAATCTTCATGAAATTCGGCCTTGCTCCGGCCAAAATCATAAAATTCTTCATACCCCGCAACTTACCCTGATTTTCTAAACTTGGCAATATTCAGGGCTAAATTCCCAGCCGCAACTTCAACATACGCCAAATCAATCGCAAGTGGCGGATAATCTCTTTTTTATAATCCAATTTACTCTCGCCATGCATGCGTTGAGTTAGCGGCGCCGGAACTTCCACGATTTTTCTATGATCTTGAATCAAGAAAAAAAGAATTTCCGCGTTAATATCAAATCGGCTGGTTAATAATGGCAATTGTAAAAGTTGTTCGCGTTTATACAAACGAAAAATCGGACTTACATCTCTGACGTACGCGCCCAATACAGCCGCATAAATCAAAGAGGCCAAATAAGAAATAGCCACGCGATATTTAGGGATATCCTTGTCATAGCCCGCCATTTTCGGAGAACCTGATACCACATCCACATCGCCTTGCTTAAAACGTTCCAACAAACGCGACACCAGCGTGGGCGCAAAAGTGAGATCCGCATCCATGGTGATAATCAAATCCCCCCGCGCCGCTTGGATGCCGGTCCGAATGGCCGCACCCATACCCATATTTTTTTCATGGCGAATTAATTTAACCGGCGCCGGCAAACTCGCGGCCACTTGTGCTGTGTCATCGCGACTACCATCGTCTATGATTAAAATTTCGTACTCTTCGCCAAGCGCGTTAAACACCGGGATGACTTCCTGCGGAAAACGTTTTAAATTTTCAGCTTCATTAAAAGCCGGGAAAATAAAAGAAATCATACAATTCTATTAAGCCGCTCAACTATCTGTTTGGTACGCTCTTGCCAGGTGTAAGGCAAGACCAACTGTTTCGCACGTTCCCCCGCTCGTTTACACCAACCGACATCCATCTGGATAGCGTGAAGAGCAGATAAAAAACCTTCTTGAGTCGTGGGGTAAAATCTGGCCACTCCCGAGTTCAAAACTTCGTGCGAAGATGGCACGTCGCTGGCTAATATAGGGAGTCCTACGGCCAAATATTCAAATTGTTTAAGCGGCGAAGTATATAAGCGGCCGATCGAAAAATCCGGCGAAGTGGTCAAAAGGCCTATATCAGCCGCCGGCAAAAGTCGCACGGCTTTTTCATGTTCTATAGCGGGCATTAAATGGACGCGCCCGACCACGCTCGGTTCAATTAATGCGCTCAAACGTTTGCGCTCGCCATCTGGACCGCCGATTAGCACCAAATGCGCGCGCTCATCGGTCTTAGGCCAAGCGCGAAGCACTAAATCCACGCCCTTCCAAGGATAAAAACCTCCGATATAAATCGCCACAAAAGCATCCGCCGGTAAATTAAGCTGGGCTCGAGCCTCTTCGCGAGTTAATAAATTTAAAAATTCTTCAGGGTTATAACCATCCTGAGCAAGATGTATTTTATCTTCAGCTATGCCCAGTCGGATCAACTCATCGCGCAACCCTCGAGAAATCACCACGTATAAACTGACCGCATCCTTCATGCGCTGCCAACGATCAAGGTTAGAAATTGGGCTGTCGTGCAATTCCAAAACCAACCGACGTCGGCCATTTTGCAATGCGTCCACCATGGCAAAATCGCGCGTATACCAAACATCAGCCGTTTGATCTTTCGCCCAAACTTTCAGCGCTCGAACAAATGCCCAGCGTTGCAACACGTACGCCAACCCCTTTAATTTAAACCAAGAGTAAGATAACGGATCCCAAGAACGCAAAGTGATATGCCGAAACAAATCCCGCGGCAATTTAAAATAATCAAACAAATTTTTTCCGGTTGCGCGGTACGGGTTGATCAAAACCACCTCATGCCCCAGGCGGCTAAACCAAGCGCAAGTTTGAATTATTTGATACGCATGCGCTCTTTCCGAAGGGATGCGCACGTTTTCTACATAGATGATTTTCATACACGGTTCCGGTTTTTTTTGGTACCCCTAAACTTATCCCATAAAGCTATCAATACCCACCCCGCATACACGGCCATTAAATTATCCAAAGGAATACGATATTTTGTATACCCGGCAATCAAAGTATGCAATAGAGTATAAACAATAATGA
Source organism: bacterium (assembly GCA_020056125.1). Classification (GTDB taxonomy): domain Bacteria; phylum Patescibacteriota; class Patescibacteriia; order 2-12-FULL-60-25; family 2-12-FULL-60-25; genus JAHIUG01. Next base: position 3,933 of record JAGVIJ010000054.1, read on the forward strand.
TGCTGAGCGGCAGCCAAACATTTTTATCGCGGCGACGCAGAGCAAATAAAATTCCCAACCAACCGCCAAAAATCACCACAGCCGAAGCCGCAGTTACCGCATTGCGCGCCAACCAAACTTTGAGCGGACTGCCGGCAAAAGACCAAGGCGCGCCGGTTTTGACCGAAGGAAAAAGCGACGGCTGCCAAAAAGTTTTTAATTTGAGCGCCTGCAATTTTAGCCCGTCGGTCCACCAATTTTCTTTAAGCCAGGTCTTGGTGAGACCCATCCAATATTTACTGAATTCATATTCATCCAGGGATCCACGATCCGTACAACTAGTAATACGCCCAACCGGTTCTTTAGGATGCCATGCAGTCCAATAAATGGATTCACTAAACACACCGTCGCGTTTAAATTCTTCTTCCAACTCCGGCGGTAGACGATATTGTTTATAGTTAGGATCGGTAGAAGAAACCGTGACTTCATCCACAATCTCCTGTGGCCAGCCGCGTTTGGTTAATTCATAAATCACCTCGTTATTAGCTTTGAACAAGGCGTGCCCCAAATCCGTGGTCAACGGAACAAAATGATGGAACACGGTCCAGTTGCGATAAGTCCATGGTGCAATCAACCCAACGGAACACAAAGCCATGATTACAGCCGCAATCATTGTACGCTTCCAACTAGGCCACCATTTATAGAGCAACCACGCCACAATCAGCGGTGTGGCCGGCAAAATCGTACCTTGAACATAGGCTAAACAACCGACGGATAAACCGGCGCCAAAGGCATAACGCCACAATTTTTTATCCGCCAGCTTCAACATGAACCAGACCAGCAAAAGTAAAAAGAAACTGGAAAGGAAAGTATGATAGAACTGTGTGTAATGATAAAAAGTGTAAGGATAAGCCGCCATTAAAAATCCGCCGACTAACGCCGCGCGTTTACCCACTAAGCGTCGACCCACCAGATACACCAGCCAGATGGCCGCACCCGCGATTATATTTTGTACAATGGCTTGCGCCCAAGTATTGGTGGGCGAAAAAATTGAATAAAGAGCCGTGAGAAAAAACAAAAATCCGGGTGAACGATAAGCCGAGGCGCAGCCGAGTTCTCCGGCAAAACTATAACCAAACCCGTGGAGCCAACGATCCACCAGGGTGAGGAAACCCCATTCCGGATTCAACAACGAATTATGGAATAACACCACGGACGCGGCGCGCGATAAAATAATAAAAATGATCAAGCTAGCCACCCATAAATCCCAGCGCGGATGATGGGTATTTTTTGTACCGCATTCGTCATTCGGCATTTGGCATTTGGCATTTTGTAATAATAACGATCTCCATCCGGCGCGTTGTTTTTCGTGCAGAACTTCTTGCGTGGGAAAATAATCCGCGTGTTTTAACGCCGCCTGTCGCATGGCCTCGGGGCGCTCCGGCTCTTCAATTTGTTCAGCTATAGCCTCGGCCAACGCCGTAGGATTATTCACTTCTACCACGCGCCCATCAATCTGCGGACGGAAAAATGATCCCACGCATCCCACATCCGTGGCAACTATGGGCACGCCTGCGGCCATAGCTTCCACAATGATCCGCGCCCAACCCTCATAGCGCGAGGCTAATACAAATAAATCAGCGCCGTCCCAAACTTTAGCCTGTCCGCGCCACGGTAGAATCTTTACGCACTCGGTTAATCTCAAACGCTCAATTTCCGATTTAAGTTCGCGCTCCAACGATCCGTTGCCAATTAAATTTAGTTCGAACATCATGCCCCGACCATGGAGAATCACGGCGGCTTGCAACAACACATCCAAGCCTTTTTGATGGACAAAACGACAGGGCGCTACAATCTTAAACGAGCTGCCGGCTAAACGTAATTGTGGCGCTCCGCCGGTTTCAGCCCAAGCGATCCTGGCTGCGGACAAATCCTGCGCAACGGAAATAATTTCAATTTTCTCCGGCGCTACGCCGATTTGAATCAAATGCTCTCTTACCCGGGCGCTGACTGCGCGTACACGTTCCGCTCGTTTGAGAATGAACCGCCCGAACCAAGACAGCGCTCGGTTCTTCCATGATTCGCGTACCCACCAGCCTGAATAAAAATCACCGTGTTCCTGAATTTCCAATGGCGTATTAGTCCAGCGCGAAATAATATAACCCAACAAGCCTGCGACAAAAGGATCTTGCGCCGTAATCACGGTTTGGCCGGGCAATCTTTTAGCCTCTTTTATTCCCCACCATAAAGCGCGAAACCAGCGACCAACCGATGGCCCGCTGAAGCCCCGAGATTGAAATAGAGGAAACGCAACCCTCGCGTCCTGTTCCAGCCGCGCCAACACCACAGCGCTGATCCCCAATCCCCCACTCGCCAAAGATGACACGCGTTCAAAAACCGCGGACCGTGCATCCAAAAGCTCGCGATCATAACTCAACATAACCACGCGCTGGCGCTGGCCATAATTCATGGCGTGGGCTTGATTTAAAATTTCTAAAGTAGTCTCCACCATATCGGTATGAGTCCACTGATTGGATGAATCTCCCATTTGAGTGGATTGTGAAGAAGTACGAATCTGCGCCAAAGCACCCATCCAAGCCGGTCGATTTAGATAAGGTAAAACCGTAACCAAATCTCCAAAACTTTGTTTGGTTTCGGGATTTCCGGCTTGGTCGCTCACCAAACACGGCACGCCAAACATGGCTCCCTCGGCTACCACATGAGGGTAACCTTCATAAGCCGAAGGCAAAACCAAACAATCAGCCGCCGCCAACCAACGCGCCAAAATCGGCCGCTGAATCGCGCCCAAAAAACGAACTCGACCCTCCACTCCCGTGTGTCGCGCCAGACGTTTCCAATTTTCAAGTTCCGGCCCATCCCCGGCTATAACCAAAACAAAAGTATTAGGTAAATCCTGCCACCAATTAATTAATTCGCTGATACCCTTCCAACGTACAGCTCGACCCGCATAAAGAACAATTGTTTGATTCATTACACCCAAGAGTTGGCGTTCGCTCTCACGATCCGCGGTTAACGGAAAAGGTTTTACTGCATTCTGCACCACGACAATACGCTCCTCCGGCACACCCCAACGCGCAACCACTGTGGCCAAATATTTACCCGGTACAATCACGCGGCGCGCTTGTCGCACGGTCCAACGTTCAATCCATTCGTAAATTCCAATCTTGCCTCCATGTCGTTGTTTTAAAAATTCATCCACCAAAACCACCGGAGTCTGGTTGGCGCTCGGCTGTTGCTGTGCCATCTCCCAAGCATAATCCCCCACCACTTTAACTACCGTTGGTCGGCCGGCTAACTTAGCTCCCAGTGTGGCCGGGAAACCTTCGGACACCGGACCTTGCGCATACACTAAATCCGCATGCCGCGCCAAACAAAATACCTTCCAAGCGTAACGCACATACCGCCAAAGAGATCCGCCGTTGCGTGGCACATAATGAACCTTAAAATCATCCGGGCGTTGATCAGCCTTGCGACCGTACGTCACCACGGTTATTTGATGGCCTAATTTTTGCAGAGCTAAAGCCAGACCCTGCGTATAAGTGGCAGGACCGCCCAATTCCGGCGGATATATGCCGGTAGCTAAGATAATTTTCATGGCTTTTGAACCACGACCGTGGTTGACCACATAATTTTATCCAACTGCTCTGCGGAAAAACGACGGTTCAACTTATTTTCAAACTCCACCCATTCCGCCACCGCTTCCTCGCTGGCGCCGCGCATAAAACCCTTAAGCGGGCTTAAATTATGCTTTTTAACCTCCATGACTTTGAATCCCTGTGCTTCAGCCTGGGCTAAAAACGCCTGGTCGTCAACCCTTTTCATATACCATTTTTCCCAACCCAAAAA